>CAZUDU010000023.1:0-16033 GCA_964619455.1 uncultured Faecalibacterium sp. | reverse complement strand
CAGACCCCGAAGCTCGTATGTGCTTCATCGGACCCTGCGCCGCAAAGAAGCTGGAAGCTTCCCGCCGCACCGTCCGCAGTGATGTCAGCTTTGTTCTGACCTTTGAGGAGCTGGCAGGCATCATCGAGGCAAAGGGCATCGACTTCGACTCTCTGGAGGTCGATCCCGCTGAGCAGGATCTGTGCCACGCATCCGGCGCTGGCCGCGGCTTTGCACAGTCCGGCGGCGTTGCCAAGGCTGTTGCCGACAAGATCAAGGAGTGGCACCCCGATATGGACGTCAAGGTTGCCTCCGCACAGGGCCTTGCAGACTGCAAGAAGCTGCTGATGCTCGCTAAGGCCGGCAAGTATAACGGCTACCTGCTGGAAGGCATGGGCTGCCCCGGCGGCTGCATCGGCGGCGCTGGCACCATCGCCGACCCCGCACGCACCGTTGTCCAGCTGAACAAGTACGTCAAGGAAGCTCCCTTCACTGATCCGGAGCAGAGCGCCTTCATGAACAGCATCCATATGCTGAAGGACGATCCCAACTTTGAGGTCTGATCCCTGAGCCAAACGTAAAAAGAGCTGCGAGTCCTTTCACATCAAGGGCTCGCAGCTCTTCTTTTTTTATAGCTTGGCTCGCAGCCTGGTTCAGCACTCATCGTACTGCTTTTGCAGGTAGTTCAGGCATTCCACCGAGTTCTCCGGGGTGGTGTTCTCCAGCGTTGCAAAGATATAGGGTTTCTCCTGCTTGGCAAAGCGCAGGATGGTGCGGTAATCCCCCATACCGCCCTGCCCTGCGCCGGTCGCGGCAAGCTGCCCGCCCGCATCCTTGCGCAGGAAATCCTTGAAGTGGATCATTGCCACATCCTTGCCCAGCAGCTCGATGGCCTCGGCAAAGATCTCCTCACGGGCATCCACGTTCTCCATGTTCAGCAGATTGACCGGATCCAGCAGGATCTGCAGATTGTGGCTGCCGATCTCGTCCAGCACCTTGCGGGCACGCTTGGCATCGCAGACGATATGCTTGACCACCGGCTCGATGGCAACCGTTACACCGTATTCCTCCGCGCAGCGCACTACCGGCTTGAAGTTCTTGATAAAGGTGGACAGGGCTGCATCGCTGCGGCATTCCGGACAGAATTTGTATTCTGGGTTCGGCGCACCTGTCTCGGTGCCGACCATGCCGCAGCCCAGCAGGCTGGCAAAGCGGATGTGCGCATAGTATTTTTCCTGAATGGCGTGCAGAACCGCTTCGTCCGGGTGGGCAAGGTTCAGGTAGTTGCCCAGCACAGCGATGTCGATGCCGTTCTGCTCAAACAGCCGGTGCAGATACAGCGCATAACCGGGTGTCAGCGCGCTGGGCGTGCAGGGCAGCTCCGGCAGTGATTTGCTCAGCGCAAGATGCGCACAGTTGAATCCGCGCTCACGCACCCGCGGCAGTACCTGCTCCAGCGGCAGCTTCTCCGCATCGTGCAGACGAAGTCCAAAACGAATCATAGTATTTCCTCCTTACAGACCCGCCGCACCGCGGCGCAGTTTTTCTTATTGTAACATAAAACATTCGCTTCGGGAACTACCCGAATGGGATTCCTGCGGAAATCGATCCAGCCAGTGTCCTCGCACTCTTCGTCTTGCTGCACGGATCCGGTTGTTCACAAGATCATTTCCAACGCAAAAACACCCGCCGCAGAGTATTTTGCGACGGGTGTTTTACTGTTCGTTATTTATTCTTGCGCAGTTCCAGTTCCTTCTGGATCTGTGCAAAGGCTTCCAGCGTCAGTGCCTCCGGGCGGATGCGGGCGTCAAAGCCTGCAGCTTCGATGGCGGCAATGACCATCTCCTTGGGCAGATTCAGCCCGCCTGCGATCGCATTGGCGGCCGTTTTGCGGCGCTGCCCAAAAGCAGCGCGCACCAGCGCAAAGTAGCCGTCCTCATCGCTCACCTGCACCGCCGGGGTCTCACGGACATCCATGCGCACTACCGCGCTGGTGACCTTGGGTGCCGGGTAAAAGCTGCCCGGTGCGGCGGTAAACATCATCTTGGAGGTCGCATAGTAGCTCACCGCACAGCTGATCGCACTGGACTCGCGGGTGCCGGGCGCAGCCGCAAGGCGGTCTGCCGCTTCCTTCTGCACCATAACGGTCAGGCTCTCGATGGGCAGGCGGTCACCCAGCAGCTTCATAACGATGGGGCTGGTGATATAATAGGGCAGGTTTGCGCAGACCGCCACCGGCATACCGGGGAATTCCTCCTCGATCAGGGCACGAAGATCCACCTTCAATACATCCTGTAATACCAGCTTGAAGTTATCCACGCCTGCCATCGTTTCGGCAAGCAGCGGCGGCAGACGCTCGTCTACCTCGATCGAAACGACCTTGGCAGCGCGCTTGGCAAGCTCCTTGGTCAGCACACCGATGCCGGGGCCGATCTCGATGACGCCATAGCGCTTGTCCACGCCGCTGGCATCCACGATCTTGGGGGGCAGCCCCGGATTGATGATAAAGTTCTGTCCAAACCCCTTGGAGAGCGCAAAATCATAGCGCTCGCACAGGCTCCGGATCACGGAGAGATCGGTCAACTCCGGCATAGATTCCATCCTTTCCTTTGGCACAAAAAGACCTCCGGCTTTGCCGGGGGTCTTTGGTGATTCGTTACTCCTGCGCAGGCTCCGAGGCAGCCTCTGCCTGTGCATCCGTTCCGGCGGCATCCTCCGGCTGCTCCTGCTCAGCGTCTGCATCCGCGGCTGTTTCCGCAGAGGATGCGTTTTCGGTCACAGCACCGACCGTTGCGGTACCGCTGAGCTGCTGCGCCGCGTTGACCGCGCGCTGGATCTGGGGATCCGTCTCCGGCGTATAGTCATAGACCAGCGCTGCTTCGTCCGCAGTATAGGCGCGCTCCACATCCACTGCAAGGCCCACGCCGTCAAAGCTGGAGCCGTCGCCGCAGAGCAGCTTTGCCACCGTGATGACCAGAGCACTGCCGTCCGACAGGCGCTGGGGGCTGCTCTGGATGGTACCCTTGCCCATCGTGCTGCTGCCCACCAGAACCGCACCGTTCATCTGGTGCAGGCTGGCTGCAAACAATTCGGCTGCGCTCGCGGTATTTCCATTGACCAGACAGACCACCGGCTGCTCCACGCTGCTTTCCGCATCGCTGCTGCCCAGAATGGTCCGGTTGCCGTTCTTGTCCTCGGCATACGCCACCGTGCCTTCCGGCGCGATGAGGTCGATGCAGCTGATCGCATCCTCCAGAATGCCGCCGCCGTTGTCACGCAGATCGAACACAAGGCTCACTGCACCCTTTTCGGTCAGCGCACGGATCGCATAGTCCAGCTCACTGGAGGTCGAACCGTCAAACTGGCGGATCTTGATGTAGCCCACGTTATCCACCATCTGGTAGTCCACCGTGGTGCTGTTGTAGCCGGAGTGGGTCAGAACAGCGTCCTTTGCCTCAGCTTCGCTGTTCAGCCAGCTCACACTGACCGTCGTACCAGCCTCGCCCTGCAAACGGGTCTGCACCACGTCCGCATTGTTCATGCTCTTGACGTCCACACCGTCAATGGCGGTGATGTAGTCACCCACGACCATGCCTGCTTCCTGCGCAGGGGACGCATCATACACGCGCAGGATCTTGGCGTAACCGGTCTGATCCACACCGACTTCCACACCAATGCCCATGATGGTGCCGTTCTGGATGTTGACCAGCTCGGTGTAGGCGTTCGCAGTGTAGTAGCGCGCGTACTTATCGCCCGTGCCCAGCAGATAGCCTGCGGTCATACGGTCGTACAGAAGGTTCTCGTCAATGGTATAGTAGTCATTGCTGCGCACATAGCGATCGACTTCCGCGATCTTGTTGTACATGCTCTCCTTCTGCTTAACGCTGCTGACGGTGCTGTCGAACAGACGCATCGCCACCAGCATGGTGACAGAAAAGGTGACAGTCATTGCCAGAATGGTGATGGTGACTGCCATACCCACAGAAATTTTACGGTTCATGCTTCTTTCCTCCCGCTCAGAACATCAGCATCATCAGGACGCTGCCAAACATTGAGAGCACGAACACCCCTGCCAGGATCAGGCAGACGACGCGCATCGCACGCTTACGTTTTTGTTCGTTCATAAAAGCCAGACTCCTTCTCAGTTATGCGGAATGGGGATATAGTTGCGCGGGTTCACGGCGTTTGCCTTGGAACCGCCCTGCCACACCTCAAGGTGCAGATGGTTGCCGGTGGAGTTGCCGGTGGTGCCCACATAGCCGATCAGCTCGCCCTGCTGGACATACTTGCCCTGCGTGGTACCCAACTTGCTCATGTGAGCATAGAGGGTGCTGTAACTGTTACCGTCCGACATCTTGCCATGGTAAATGATCACATAGTTGCCGTAGCCGCCGGTAGACCAGCCTGCCACCTGCACATAGCCGCTTGCCGCCGCATAGATCGGCGTGCCGCTCGCAGCTGCAAAGTCGATGCCTGCGTGCAGCTTGTTGACACCAGACACCGGGTTGACGCGCCAGCCGTACTCGCTGGAAATGCGGGAGTAGCTCTTGAGCGGGCAGGCAAAGCCATTGAAGCTCAGCTGCGACTGGCTCTGCGAGGCCTGCGCGATCAGCTCCTGGATCTCCTTTTTGACCGACTCATAGTTCAGCTCGTCCGACTCGATCGCCGCCTGCGCATCCTTCTGCGCCTGCTGCGCTTCCGCCGCGCTCAGCTGTGCCTCCGCAATGCTGTTGTTCAGCTCGGTCTGCTTGGCTTTCATCTGTGCATTCTGCTCGTCCAGCTCGGCCTTGCGGCTCTCAAGCTCGGCGCGCTCTTCTTCCAGAACGGTGCGGTCCTCTTCCAGCGACTGCTTAGCGTCCCGCATCTCGTTCATTACGCGGGTATCCCGCAGCGAGATATCCTGCATGACCTCGTTGAAGGTCAGCAGCTGGTACAGATCATTGACCGCACTCAGCATGGCCACGCTGCCGCCGTCATGCAGCTCCTGCATTGCCACAACGTGCTGCTTGAAGTCCTCCCACTGCTGGCCGATCTCCACTTCCTTACGGTCGATCTCCGCTTCTTTTTCTGCGATCTGCTGTTCCTTTGCGCCGATGCTGTTCTGCACCTCTGCGATCTGGCTGCCCAGCAGACTGATCTGCGCCTGAATGACAGTCACCCGCTCGCGCAGATCGCTTTCCAGCGCTTTGGCGGCGGCTTCCTTCTTTTTGGCGTTGGTCAGATCCTTTTTATGCTGTTCAATGGACTGGCTGAGCTTGTCCAGCTTACTTTGCAAAGAGGACATGCTGCTGGCGGCCGATGCCGGGTAGACCGTTACCGTCACCAGCAGGCAGATGCCTGCCAGACACAGGCTTGCCGCCCGCATCCACTTTGCGCGGGCAGGCTCCGGCTTTGCGTGACGCGCCGCATAGCCGGGCATCTTCCACTGGAAGGGTCTTGCATGACGTGCTTTCATCCTGCTTCCCTCCCGCTCAGACATTCAGATGCTTGCGGATGGAGAACAGGCTGCCAAGCCCGCCGACCAGTGCGCCGCCCGCCAGGCTGTAGGTCAGGATGGTGGGCCAGACATTTTTCAGCGGAATGAGTGCCTGCCCCATGAGCATCTGCCACAAGCCGCCCAGCGTACCGGACGCATCGACCAGATAGCCATAGGCCGCGATCGTACCCGCCGATGCCAGACCGCCGGCGATCAGGCCGATCAGCAGTCCTTCCACCACAAAGGGCAGCGTGACCATAAAATTGGTCGCACCAACGTATTTCATGATCTCGATCTCACGGCGGCGTGCAAAAACGCTCAGGCGGATGGTGCTGCCCACCGTGATGACGCTGACGATCATCAGCACCAGCACGATCAGCTTGCCGCCCTTGCTCACTGCCTGCTGGATCTGCACGAAGACCTCCGACATCTCCAGCGGTGCCTTGACCTTGTCTACGCCGGGGATGGCGCGGATCTTGGTGCTGATGGACTCCATCCGGGTCAGATCCCCGACCGAGACGCAGTAGTTTGCCTTGAGGGGGTTATCGTTTTCCAGCTCGTCCCACAGGGAGTCGTACCCGCCCATGTAACCGCGGTATTTTTCCAGCGCATCCTGCTTGGAAACATACTCCACGCCGGTGACACCGTTCATCTGGGCAAGCCTCTCGCCCACATTCTGGATGGTGGCATCGTCCGCATCCGGTTCAATGTAAACGACCATCTCGTTCTGGTTGCCCAGATAGTTCACCATGCTGTCCACGTTGACTTCCAGCAGGCTGGCAAAGGTGTTCAGGATCATGCATACGCACAGTGAAGCGATACAGGCAATGGTCATTGCCCAGTGCTTACCCAGATTGCGCACACCGCGCCGGGTCAGAAAGGCAAAGGAAGACATTCTCATACCGTTGCCACCTCCTTGCGGGATGCAGGAACATCCGAAACGATCTGTCCCTGCTTGAGGGTGATGACCCTCTGGCGGAACTGGTGGACCAGCTCATGCTCATGGGTGACCACCAGAACGGTGATGCCCAGCTCACTGACCTGCTCCAGAAGCTGCATCATTTCCAGACTCAGCTCCGGGTCGATGTTGCCGGTAGGCTCGTCCGCAATGACCAGCTTGGGGCCATGCACCAGCGCACGCGCCACCGCCACACGCTGCTGCTCACCGCCGGAAAGGAACTCCGGGTAGACATTCGCCTTATCTTCCAGATGCACCAGCTCCAGCATATACTCCACACGGGAGCGAATGTCCTTGCTGCTTACGTTGGTCACGTGCATAGAAAAGGCGATGTTCTCGTAGACCGTCATGGACGGGATCAGCCGGAAGTCCTGAAAGATGATGCCCATCTGACGGCGCAGATACGGCACCTGATGGCGGCGCAGCCGCGCCACATCCTTGCCCAGCACGGTCACCGTGCCGTCGGACGGGGTCTCCTCGCGCAGGATGAGCTTGAGCAGGGTGGATTTTCCTGCGCCGGAATGACCCAGCAGGAACACGAATTCACCATCCGCAATATGAAGGCTGACGTCCTGCAAAGCCGGTTTTCTGCTGTGTTTGTATACCTTGGTAACGTGTTCAAAATCGATCATTGGGATTATCGCTCCTGACAGTAAGATTCTTTTTGATGGCCGCGTCCACACAAAAAAGAACCGGTCAGCATCGGGTCACGAGCCGCCGGTTCCGCGCCGACAGAGAGCTGTACGGCAAAAATCAATATTTCGCCGGGTTGTTGGACAGGTACTTCTTGACCATCAGCGCTACCTTAAATACGATAGCGTCATCGAACTCACGCAGATCCAGACCGGTCAGCTTTTTGATCTTTTCCAGACGATACACCAGCGTGTTGCGGTGGACAAACAGACCGCGGCTGGTCTCCGAAACGTTCAGGTTGTTCTCGAAGAAGCGCTGGATGGTGAACAGGGTCTCCTGATCCAGGCTCTCGATGCTGCCCTGCTTGAATACCTCGCGCAGGAACATCTCACAAACGGTGGTGGGCAGCTGATAGATCAGGCGGGCGATGCCAAGGTTGTCGTAGCGGATGATCTGCTTTTCGGTGTCGAACACCTTGCTGACCTCCATGGCGATCTGTGCTTCCTTGAAGCTGGTCGCCAGATCCTTGACATTGGCGATCGGGGTACCGATGCCGACCACTGCCTTGATGTAGTGCTCGCCGGACAGGGTGTCCACGATGCTCGCTGCCAGCTTCTCCATATCGGTGCGGTCGATGCCCTTGCGGATCTCCTTGACCAGAACCGTATCGGTCTCACTGATGTTGAACACGAAGTCCTTCTGCTTGTCCGGGAACAGGCTGCTGACCACATCGTATGCCGAGATATCACCGCCGGAAGTCACGCGCACGATGAACACCACGCGCGATACATCGGTGGGGAAATGCAGCTCCCGCGCCTTGGCATAGATATCGCCGGGCAGGATGTTGTCCAGCACAACGTTCTTGATAAAGTTGGCCTTATCGAACTTTTCGTCGTGATACTGCTTGATGCTCTGCAGGCTGATAGACAGCATCCCTGCAAACTGACCTGCGGTATCATCCGTGCCCTCTACGAACACGGCATAATCGTTGTGCTTTGCACCGGAGAACTGCTGGTAGGTGTAACCATCCCGAACAAAGCGGTCGCCTGCGGTCAGCCGCTCTGCCATATAACCCTCGCGCACCTCACCGATCAGGTTCAGCTCCGAGCAGGAAATGACAGCACCCGTTTCGTCCACAACACCGACGACCCGTTTGACCGCGTCCTTCATCTGGTAGATCACGCTTTGAAACACTCTATTTGCCATAATGGTTACCCCTTTTCCTTCTTTGTGCAAACCGCAGCCCCGGCAATCGTGATTTTAGCCAATTTCGCCGCATTACAATCTATATTTTACACAAAAGAATTTACTTTTGCAACAGATTTCAACAAAAAAGATTGTTTTTTCTTGTGGAATTTATCTTTCAGGGGTTCCAAAGGCCAAAAAAGCGCCTTTTTGCGTGGTTCTTAAGGGTATTTTACCGTCAAAATGTGATACTTTTTTGAAATCCTGACAAAAAAACGCACCGCTTATTTGGTAATTCTTGACACTTCTTCCGGATTCAGCTCCCGCCACTGGCCCGGCACAAGACTCTCGTCCAGTGCAAGCCCGCCGATGGCGTCCCGGTGCAAAGCGTTGACACCCGCCCCGTACACGCCGAACATCCGCTTGATCTGGTGGTAGACCCCCTGCTTGAGCACGACCTTCACGATCAGCCCGTCTGCCGAGACCGCACTCACCTCAGCGGGCGACAGTGCGGTGCCGTCCGCCAGCGTCACGCCGTCGGCAAAGCCGGTGCGCATCTCTTCGGTCAGCGGGGTGTCCAGCGTAACGGTATAGGTCTTGGAGACATGGCGCTTGGGTGCAAGGATGTCGTGCGCAAAGCCGCCGTCATCGGTCAGGAGCACAAAGCCGGTGCTGGTTTTGTCCAGCCGACCCGCCGGGAACAGCTCCCGCCGGGGGTAGGCATCTCCCACCAGATCCACAACGGTGGTATCCCGCTTGTCGGTGGACGCACTGACCACGCCTTCTGGCTTGTTGAGCATCAGATACACGAACTGCTGGTGGTGCAGCGGGCTGCCGTCCACCGCCACGACATCGGTTTCCTTGAGCTGGGTATCGCCCTTTTTGCAGACAGTGCCGTTCACCTGTACTCTGCCCTTTTGCAGCAGAGCCTTTGCCTCGCTGCGAGTGCACTGGGCGCTCTCGGCAAGGTATTTATCCAATCGCATAGTGTTCTCCTTATAAGTTGCCAAAAAGGCCGCTGCACACCGGCAGCAGCCTTTTGGCGTAAAAGTAATCTTGAAACGGCTTTCCGGTTACACGCTCAGCTCTGCGTGCTGGTCTGCCAGCGCAGGGTCTGCATCAAAGATGGGCTGGAGCACCTCCGCAATAAACTCTTCCACCTGCTGGGGAGCACGGCCGACAAAATTCTCCGGCACAAGCCCGGCCACGATCTCCTCGCGGGTCAGACCAAAGGCAGGGTCGGCTGCGATGCGGTCCACCATATCGTTGGGCAGGCCTTCTTCCTTGACCTGCTTGCCCGCCGCAATGGCGTGCTGACGCAGACGCTCGTGCAGCTCCTGACGGTTGCCGCCCTTTTCCACTGCCTGCATCATGATGTTCTCGCTTGCCATGAAGGGCAGCTCTGCCATCAGACGGCTGCGCACCACCTTGGGGTAGACCACCAGACCATCGGTGACATTGAGCATGATGTTCAGGATGGCATCGGTGGCAAGGAAGCCCTCTGCCATTGCCACACGCTTGTTGGCGCTGTCATCCAGCGTGCGCTCGAACCACTGGGTACCGGTGGTGAAGCTGGGGTTCAGCACATCCACCATCAGGTAGCGTGCCAGTGCACAGATGCGCTCGCAGCGCATGGGGTTGCGCTTGTAGGGCATTGCCGAGGAACCGATCTGGTTCTTCTCGAACGGTTCCTCCATCTCCTTGAAGTTTGCCAGCAGGCGCAGATCGGTGGCGAACTTCATGCAGCTCTGACCGATGCCTGCCAGTGCGTTGAGGATGAATGCATCCACCTTGCGGCTGTAGGTCTGGCCGGAGACCGGGATGACCGCCTCGGGTGCAAAGCCCATTTCCTTGGCAATAGAAGCGTCCACCGCACGGATCTTGGTGCTGTCACCCTTGAACAGCTCCATAAAGGAAGCCTGCGTGCCGGTGGTGCCCTTGACACCGCGCAGCTGCAGGGTGGCAAGGCGGTGATCGATCTCTTCCAGATCCATCACCAGCTCGTTTGCCCACAGAGTGGCACGCTTGCCCACAGTGGTGGGCTGAGCGGGCTGGCAGTGGGTGTATGCCATGCAGGGCATATCCTTGTACTGTTCAGCAAACTTTGCCAGCTTTGCCAACACGCCCACAAGCTTTTTGCGCACCAGCTCCAGACCCTGACGCATCACGATAATGTCGGTATTGTCGCCGACATAGCAGCTGGTCGCACCCAGATGGATGATGCCCGCTGCGTTGGGGCACTGCTGACCGTAGGCGTAAACGTGGCTCATAACGTCGTGGCGCACCAGCTTTTCACGCTCGATGGCGACCTCATAGTTGATGTCGTCCACATGGGCTTCCAGCTCTGCGACCATTTCGGGGGTGATGTTGGTCAGCCCCTCGTTCATCTCCGCGCGTGCCAGCGCCACCCACAGGCGGCGCCAGGTGCGGAACTTGTTGTCGTCCGAAAAGATATACTGCATCTCGTCCGATGCATAGCGGGTGGAAAACGGGCTGATATAACGATCATGCTGAGACATTTGATTGTTCCTCCTGATAGTGATGGTACGCACGTTTCTCTTGGCTCTCCCCTTGGGAGAGCTGTCGAGCACAGCGAGACTGAGAGGGCGAGCCTGTGCATCGCTGCAAGCATCCTCGCCCTCCTCGCCGCTGCCTGCGCAATGCCGCCTTTCTCAAACGGAAAAGCGAACTTCGCGCCTGTTCTAACGATACACTGCTTTTATAATACCATCAAATCTTGAAATAGTCCACGCCGCCTTCAAAAATAGGCTGATATTTATCGCCGGTCACGTTCTTGTACAGATATTCGCCGCTGCGCTCCGAGTGACCCATCTTGCCGAACACACGTCCATCCGGGCTGGTGATGCCCTCAATGGCAAGGAGCGAACCGTTGGGGTTGCAGCGCTGGTCCATCGTCGGCTTGCCCTCGTGGTCGATATACTGAGTAGCGATCTGACCGTTTGCCAGCAGGGTATCCAGCATCTGCTGAGGTGCCACAAAACGACCCTCGCCGTGGCTGATGGCAATGGTGTGCTCCTCGCCCACCTCACACTTGCTGAGCCACGGGCTGCCGGTGGAAGCGATGCGGGTGCGCACCAGCATACTCTGGTGGCGGCCGATGGTGTTGAAGGTCAGGGTCGGATCATACGGGGTGATGGGGCGGATATCGCCGTAGGTAGCAAGACCCAGCTTGATGAGCGCCTGGAAGCCGTTGCAGATGCCCAGCATCAGACCATCCCGCTTCTGGAGCAGCTCGCGCACCGCCTCAGTGACCGCCGGGTTGCGGAAGAAGGATGCGATGAACTTTGCACTGCCGTCCGGTTCGTCGCCGCCGGAGAAGCCGCCGGGCAGCATGACGATCTGGCTCTCCCCGATCGCCTTGACCAGCGCTTCGCAGCTGGCCGCAACATCTGCCGGGGTCAGGTTGCGCACCACAAGGATCTGGGGATCCGCACCCGCGCGGGCAAATGCCTTGGCGGTGTCGTACTCACAGTTGGTGCCGGGGAACACCGGGATGATGACCTTAGGCTTTGCCACGCCGATCTTGGGTGCAGCAGGAGCCGTCAGGCTGCCGGAGACCTTTTCCACCGTAGAACCTGCCTTGCGGTAGGGGTAGACCGGCTCGAGCTTACGCTCCCAGATCTCCTGCAGTTCTGCCATGTCCAGCGTCTCGCCGCAGGACTCGAAGGTGTATTCCTTGGTGGTCACGCCCAGCAGCTTGCCCGCCGGGGACTCCGAGACCATTTCCAGGATCATCGCGCCGTACATCGGCTCAAACATCTCGCTGGTGGTCATCTTGGTCATCATCTTGAAGCCAAGGCGGTTGCCCAGACCCATCTTGAACAGCGCTTCCGCAATGCCGCCGAAGCCGACCGAGGAAGCAGCCGCCACCATGCCGGAGTCGATCATCTGCTCGACCATCTTGTAGTTCGCCTTGAGGGAAGCAAAGGTGGGGCAGCCGCTCTCCGGATCGATCAGCGGGCGCAGCAGCACGACCGTGCTTTCCGGCTTTTTGAACTCGGTGGAAACGACATGATCCGCCTTGCCCACCGCAGTCGCAAAGGACACCAGCGTGGGAGGCACATCCAGCTGCTCAAAGCTGCCGGACATACTGTCCTTGCCGCCAATGGATGCGATGCCCAGACCCATCTGTGCATCCAGTGCGCCCAGCAGAGCCGCCAGCGGCTTGCCCCAGCGCTCCGGGGTCGTGCCCAGACGCTCGAAGTATTCCTGGAAGGTCAGGTAGGCATCCTCATAGCGGAAGCCGGAGGCGACCAGCTTGGTCACGCTCTCCACGACCGCCAGACGCGCACCCACATACTGGTCGGCGCTCATCAGATAGGGGTTGTAGCCCCATGCCATGCCGGAGCAGGTGCTGGTCTCGCCGTCCACCGGCAGCTTTGCTGCCATCGCGTTCTGCGGGGTAAGCTGATAGGCACCGCCAAAGGGCATCAGCACGGTAGCAGCGCCAATGGTGGAGTCGAACCGCTCGGACAGGCCCTTCTTGCTGCACACGTTCAGATCGCCCACCATGCTCTTCATCTTCTGGCTGAAGGTCAGGCCATTCCACTGGGGCTGCCAGACAGTGCCCTTTTCCACATGGACCTTCTGGTGCTTTTCTGCACCGTTGGAGTTGAGGAACTCGCGGCTGATGTTGACGATGGACACACCGTTCCACACCATATTCAGGCGCTTTTCCTCGGTAACAGTCGCAACAGGGGTGGCTTCCAGGTTTTCCTCATTGGCGAGGGCGATGAACTTTTCCACATCCTCCGGAGCAAGGGCGACTGCCATGCGCTCCTGGCTCTCGCTGATCGCCAGCTCGGTGCCGTCCAGACCCTCGTACTTCTTGGTGACCTTGTTCAGGTCGATGTGCAGGCCATCTGCCAGCTCACCGATGGCGACCGACACGCCGCCCGCGCCAAAGTCGTTGCAGCGCTTGATCATCTTGCAGGCATCCTCGCGGCGGAACAGGCGCTGGAGCTTGCGCTCGATGGGCGCATTGCCCTTCTGCACCTCTGCACCGCAGCTCTCAAGGCTTTCCAGCTTATGCGCCTTGGAGGAACCGGTCGCGCCGCCGATGCCGTCACGGCCCGTTCTGCCGCCCAGCAGAACGATGACATCCCCGGGTGCGGGGCATTCGCGGCGGACATGAGAAGCGGGAGTCGCGCCTACCACCGCACCGATCTCCATGCGCTTTGCCACATAGCCGGGGTGGTAGATCTCGTCCACCTGACCGGTCGCCAGACCGATCTGGTTGCCGTAGGAGGAATAACCCGCCGCTGCGGTGGTGACCAGCTTGCGCTGGGGCAGCTTGCCGGGCAGGGTCTCGCTCACCGGCACCAGCGGGTCGCCCGCACCGGTGACGCGCATTGCCTGATAGACGTAGCTGCGCCCGGACAGCGGGTCACGGATGGCACCGCCGATGCAGGTGGCAGCGCCGCCGAACGGCTCGATCTCGGTGGGGTGGTTGTGGGTCTCGTTCTTGAACAGGAACAGCCAGTCCTCGTCCTTGCCGTTGACATCGCACTTGATCTTGACGGTGCAGGCATTGATCTCGTCCGACTCGTCCAGGTTTTTCAGGATGCCCTGCTTTTTCAGCTCCTTTGCGCCGATGGTAGCAAGGTCCATCATGCAGCGGGGCTTTTCGGTACGGCCCAGATCCTCACGCATCGCCATGTAGCGGTCGAATGCAGCCTGCACTACCGCATCGTCGATCTCCACCTCGTCCAGAATGGTGCCAAAGGTGGTGTGGCGGCAGTGGTCAGACCAATAGGTGTCGATCATTTTGATCTCGGTGATGGTGGGGTCGCGCTGCTCGGAGCGGAAATATTCCTGACAGAACTTGATATCGCCCAGATCCATCGCCAGACCCTTTTCCGCGATGAACTGCTTCAGCCCGTCCTCGTCCAGTGCATTGAAGCCGTCCAGCACGGCAACGGCGGTGGGCACCGCATACTCCATCTTCAGCGTCTGCTTTTCGTCCAGAGAGGCTTCGCGTGCCTCGACCGGGTTGATGACATACTTCTTGATCTCTGCCAGCTCGGCATCGGTCAGGTTGCCCTCCAGCAGGTAGACCCGCGCCGAACGCACCAGCGGACGCTCGCCCTGGCTGATGAGCTGGATGCACTCTGCCGCCGAGTCTGCACGCTGGTCGAACTGACCGGGCAGATACTCCACCGCAAAGGTCACACCCTCGTTCAGGGGCAGCTGCGCATAGGTGTTATCCACCGGCGGCTCGCTGAACACTGTGCCGGAGCACTGTGCGAACAGCTCCTCGTCGATGCCCTCCACATCATAACGGTTGAGCAGGCGCAGCCCCGTCAGGGACTGGATGCCCAGCAGACCGTTGATCTCGTTCTTCAGACCATTTGCCTCAACATCAAAGCCGGGCTTTTTTTCTACATAAATACGATAGACCATAAGGGTGGTTCCCTCCTGTAATTTTATCGTTTTTTACTGCTGTGCCAGTGCACGCAGAGCGCGGAAGCCGATGTCATTGCGCTTGTGCAGCTTTTCAAAGGTGATCTTTTCCGCTGCTTCATACGCATGGGTCAGAGCATGGGGCAGATCCTTGCCGGTCGCGGTCACGCCCAGAACACGGCCGCCTGCCGTGACAAGCTCCCCCTCTGCCGTGACTGCCGTGCCGGAGTGGTAGACTGTCACCTCCGGCTCGCCCGGGAGCTGACCTTCGGTCAGACCTGCGATGGGCTTGCCTTTTTCATAGCTGACCGGGTAACCGCCGGAAGCAAGGATGACACAGGCGGCAGCGCCGTCCGCAAAACACACCTCGGTATTTTCCAGCGTACCCTCGGTGCAGGCGGTCATGATGCCCAGCAGGTCACTTTGCAGCAGCGGCAGCACCACCTGTGTTTCGGGGTCGCCGAAGCGGCAGTTGTACTCGATGACCTTGGGGCCGTCCGGCGTGAGCATCAGGCCGAAGTACAGGCAGCCCTTGAAGGGGCAGCCCTCGGCATTCATCGCCCGGATGGTGGGCAGGAAGATGCGCTCCATGCACTCGGCTGCCACTTCCTGCGTGTAGTAGGGGTTCGGAGCAACGGTGCCCATGCCGCCGGTGTTCAGGCCGGTATCGTTGTCATTGGCGCGTTTATGATCCATCGAAGAGACCATCGGCTTAACCACCTTGCCGTCCGTAAAGCTCAGCACGCTGACCTCCGGGCCGGTGAGGAACTCTTCCACCACCACATGGTTTCCGGATGCGCCAAACTTTTTGTCCAGCATGATCTCGCGCACGCCGTCCTCTGCCTGCTGCTCATTCTCGCAGATGAGCACGCCCTTGCCCAGTGCCAGTCCGTCCGCCTTGATGACCACCGGATACTTGCCCTCGCTGCGGATGTACTCCATGACCTTAGCGGGGTCGTCAAAAGTCTCGTACTTCGCAGTGGGGATGCCGTATTTCTTCATCAGATCCTTGGAAAAGACCTTGGACGCTTCGATCCGCGCCGCCGCCTTGTCCGGACCAAAGGCCGGGATGCCGACCGCCGCCAGCGCGTCCACCATGCCCAGTGCCAGCGGGTCGTCCTGTGCAACGACTACATAATCGAACTGTTCTTCCTGTGCGAATGCGACCATTGCTTCCACATCGGTCGCCTTGATGTTTTTGCACTTTGCATCATAGCCGATGCCGCCGTTGCCGGGAGCGCACCAGACTTCACCGCAGTCCGGGCTTTTTTTCAGCGCCTTGATGATTGCATGCTCCCGTCCGCCGCCGCCGACCACTAAGATTTTTTTGCTCATTATCATTCACCTTCCATAATGGAACCTCTATTCCCGGCTCTCCC
>CAZUDU010000022.1:13608-16566 GCA_964619455.1 uncultured Faecalibacterium sp. | reverse complement strand
ATATGCTCGGTATGCGGGAACATATCCACCGGGATGGCGTACTCCATTTTATAGCCCTTCCTAGTCAGCAGGTCAAGGTCGCGCGCCAGTGTGACCGGGTTGCAGCTGACATAGACTACCCGTTTGGGGGACATTCTGGCGACGCTGTCGATGAACTCCGGGGTCGAGCCTTCCCGCGGAGGATCCATAAAGATGACATCCGCTTTCTGCCCGTCTGCGGCGGTCTCCCGGATCCACTGGGTCGCATCTGCCGCAAAGAACCGGATGTTCTTGACACCGTTGTGTCTGGCGTTGCCGATGGCATCCCGCACCGCGTCGCGGTTCAGCTCCACGCCCACCACCTGCTTTGCGTGGTCGGCGGCGGTCATGCCGATGGTGCCGATGCCGCAATAGGCGTCCAGCACAACCTCCTTGCCGGTAAGTCTGGCGGCATCCACTGCCAGACCATACAGCACCTCGGTCTGCACGGGGTTGACCTGATAAAAGCTGCGGGGGCTGATGGCATAGCTCTTGCCGCAGAGGGTATCCAGAATGACCCCCTTGCCGTAGAGCACCTTTTCTTCCTCGCCCAGCACCACGCTGGTCTTGCGGGGGTTATAGTTCTGCACAACGGTGGTCACCGTGATGCCCTGCTTTGCGGCAGCGTCCAGCAGCGCACGGACGAAATTCTTAGCACCCGGCAGCACTGGCTGTGCCGTGACCAGAACCACCATCACCTGCCCGGTGGCAAAGCCCCGGCGCAGCAGGCAGTGGCGCAAAAGCCCGGTGCCCTTGTCCTCGTTGTACGCCGGATAGCGGCAGGCATTTGCCGCCGTACGCACCGCCTGCATGGTCTTGTCCAGGATCTCGTCCTGCAACAGGCAGCTTTCCACCGGCAGAACCTTGTGGCTGCCTGCCGCGTAGATGCCGGAGACCAGTTTTCCGCCTGCACCGGCTGCAAAGGTGGAGATGACCTTATTGCGGTAGTGGTACGGCTGCTCCATCCCCCGGATGGCTTCCACCTTGCCGTATTTTCCGATCAGGGTTCGGACCTTTTCTTCCTTCTGTTTGAGCTGCCGGGCGTAGTCCAGCCCCAGAAGCGGGCAGCCGCCGCAGTTTTTTACATGCAGTTTGCAATCCATCGTATCCTCCTTTACCCATACGGGTCATACATATCATATTCTGCGGCTTCCTGCCGCTTTTCTTCCAGGACCTGTACCGCGCGCTCCAGCTCGCTGTGGGAACAGCCGCTCTCGCTGATAAGCGCATAGACCGCCGCCGCAAGATCCCCCTCAAAGAGGGTGTCCAGCCGCTGGCGCATGACCCACACGTTGTACGCACGCTGGGTGACGAGCGGCGTATAGGTATTGTGGTTCTGCTCCCGCCCGCGCCGCACCCAGCCTTTTTCCTCCAGACGATAGAGGAAGTTGAGCACCGTTGCCGCCGCCCAGCCCTTGGCTTTGAGCTTTGTGTCGATGTCCCGCCGGGTGACCGGCGCGCGGCTCGTCCACACCGCCAGCATGACCTGTTCTTCTGCCGCAGACAAAGGCTTGATACTGTCCGGCAGTCCGTACATGGATGCCCCTCCTTCCTGCATTTTTTGTTTTTACATTTGTCTCTGTTTTATCATTATACCGCAGCTTCAACGCCCCTGCAAGAGAAAAAACAGCGATGAATACCGCCATTTTCGTTTTTCTTTTACATTTGTCTTATATTCTGTATTTCACTCAAGCACATTTGTACGTTCCGCGCTATCACTTTGTGTTTTTGCCGCATATCTTTGTGCAAAGATGCCCTTGTTTTCCCGCCCCAAAAAACGATATACTACGCTCACAGAAACAAACCGGACCGCACCGCTCAAGGTGCTCTATGATACGAGAAAAGGAGTGTTCCTCATGGCAAGAGTTTACAACTTCAGCGCAGGCCCCAGCATGCTGCCCGAAACCGTCCTCAAGCAGGCACAGGCAGAGCTTCTGGAGTATGGCACCAGTGGTCAGAGCGTGATGGAGATGAGCCACCGCAGCAAGTGGTTCGATGCGATCATCACCGAGACCGAGGCCTCCCTGCGCCGCGTGATGAACATCCCCGACAACTACAAGGTCGGCTTCTTTCAGGGCGGCGCGACCCAGCAGTTCGCCATGGTGCCGCTGAACTTTATGACCACCGGCAAGGCGGATTATCTGGTCACCGGCAACTTCTCGAACCTTGCCGCCAAGGAAGCCGCCAAGTTCGGCGAGGTGAACATCGTTGCTTCCAGCAAGGACAAGAACTTCACCTACATCCCGGATGTAAAGAACATCGAGTACACCAAAGATACGAGCTACATCCACATCTGCCAGAATAACACCATCTTCGGCACCCAGTTCGTGGAGGTGCCCGAAGTCGAGGGTGTGCCGCTGGTGGCAGACATGAGTTCCATGATCCTTTCCAAGCCCGTGGATGTGAACAAATACGGCTGCATCTACTTCGGCGTCCAGAAGAACGTTGCCCCCGCCGGTATGGCGATCGCCATCGTGCGGGAGGATCTGCTGGGCAAGGCAGATGCCAAAGTCCCCACCATGATGAACTACACCACCCTGCTGGAAAAGGACAGCATGTACAACACGCCCCCCTGCTGGTGCATCTACATGACCGGGCTGGTGCTCAAATATCTGGAAAACGATATCGGCGGTCTTGCCAATATGCAGAAGATCAACGAAGCCAAAGCCAAGGTTCTGTATGATTATCTGGACGGTCAGACGTTCTTCACGAACCCGGTCGAGCACCGCTACCGCAGCACGATGAACGTGACCTTCACAAGCCCCAACGCCGAGCTGGACAAAAAGTTCTGCGCCGAGGCTGCCGAGGCAGGCTTCGTCAACCTGAAGGGTCACCGTCTGGTGGGCGGCATGCGTGCTTCCATCTACAACGCCATGCCCGCCGAGGGCGTTGACAAGCTGGTGGACTTCATGGAGAAGTTCCGCAAAGCAAACGCCTGAT
>CAZUDU010000022.1:0-13508 GCA_964619455.1 uncultured Faecalibacterium sp. | reverse complement strand
GGCGTTGACAAGCTGGTGGACTTCATGGAGAAGTTCCGCAAAGCAAACGCCTGATCTCGAGGGCATCCTCGCCTCTCAGCCTCGCCGTGCTCGGCAGCTCCCCCAAAGGGGGAGCCAGGAAGTGTGGCGGAAACCATTTCAGTTTAACACGAGGTACTGTTTATGTATACGATCAAAACCCTGAACGCCATCAGCCCGGTCGGTCTTGCAAAGCTGCCCAAAAACCAGTTTGACGTTGCGGTGGACACCGATGCCCCGGACGGCATTCTGGTGCGCAGCGCCGACCTGCTCAACACGACCTTCAACAAAGAACTGCTCGCCATCGCCCGCGCCGGTGCCGGTGTCAATAACATCCCGCTGGATCGGTGCAGCGAGCAGGGCATCGTGGTGTTCAACACCCCCGGTGCCAACGCAAACGCTGTGGCAGAGCTGGTCATCGGCATGCTGATCGCAGGCAGCCGCAATGTTGCCGCCGCTGCACAATGGTGTCAGGAGCTTGCGGGGGATCCCGCCATTGCCAAGACGGTGGAAAAGGGCAAAAAACAGTTCGTTGGCAACGAGATCAAGGGCAAGACCCTCGGCGTCATCGGTCTGGGTGCCATTGGTTCCCGCGTTGCCAACTGTGCCATCCAGCTGGGCATGGAGGTCTACGGCTACGACCCCTACATCTCCATCGACGCAGCATGGAACCTGAGCAGCCAGGTCCACCACTGCGTCAACCTGAACGATATGCTGCCTCTGTGCGACTACCTGACCATCCATGTGCCTTACCTGCCCACCACCAAGGACACCATCAATGCGCAGACCCTCGCCCTGTGCAAGGACGGCGTGAAGGTCCTGAACTACGCCCGCGGCGAGCTGGTGAACACTGACGCGCTGCTGGAAGCGATGGAGACCGGCAAGGTCTCCGCTTACATGACCGACTTCCCCTGCGAAGCACTGCTGGGCAAGCCCGGCGTGGTCTGCACCCCGCATCTGGGTGCTTCCACCCCGGAAGCCGAGGACAACTGCGCTGTGATGGCAGCACAGGAGCTCAGCGATTACCTCAAGAACGGCAACATCTCCCACTCGGTCAATATGCCGGAAGTACACCAGCCCCGTGCCGGCGGCAAGCGCATCTGCATCATCCACAAGAATGAGCCGGGCATGATCAGCCAGATCACCGCACTGACCACCGAAGCCGGGCTGAACATCGAGAACATGGTCAACAAGAGCAAAAAGAACATGGCTTATACCATGCTGGACGCGACCGGCGGCGTGAACGCAAAGCTGGCAGAAAAGCTCTCTGCCATCCCCGCCGTGATCCGGGTCCGTATCCTGTAATTTCCTCCGTGCCCGTCGCAGCGTCCTTCCCAGCTGCGGCGGGCTTTTGTTTTGCCGCCCGCTGTGGTATGATAAAGAAAACGGTCTTCACCCCGAAAGGAGCCTTCCATGAAAAAGACCTTATATCTGATGCGCCATGCGCAGACTTTGTTCAACGTCCAGCATCGCATTCAGGGCTGGTGCGACTCTCCCCTGACCGAGCTGGGCAAAAAGCAGGCTGTGCGCGCCGGCGAGTTCTTTGCACGGAACAACATCCAGCCCGACCACTTCTACTGCTCCACCTCCGAGCGCTGCTCGGACACGCTGGAGCTTGCGATGGGCGATGTGCCCTACACCCGCTCCAAAGGTCTGAAGGAATGGAACTTTGGCACCGTAGAGGGCGAAAGCGAGCGCCTGAACCCGCCGCTGCCCTACGGTGATTTCTTCCAGAAATATTACCACGGCGAGACCGAGCAGGAGGTCGGCGAGCGGGTCGCCGCCGCGCTTGCACAGATCATGGCAAAGCCGGATCACGAGGTCGTGCTCGCGGTCTCGCACGGCGCATCCTGCGCCTGTTTCATGCGCTACTGGCAGAAGAACCAGCGCTGCGAGCTGGTGCGCCCCAAGGGCGGCATGCTCAACTGCACCATCTTCGAGTACGAATACGAGGATGGCGAGTTCAGCCTTGTGGCCGTGCATTTCCCGGATTTCAGCGATCTGACCGATTGACCTTCTGCTAAAAAAGCCGCTGCCTTACAGCTCATATTGCTGTAAGGCAGCGGCTTTCGTTTTTAGTTCAAACCCTTCTGCCGGGCATATTCCTCCAGCAGCTCCCGTTCCAGGAAGGGAGTCTTGACCCCTTCACGGTCGCGGTAGGCTTCGTGCCCCTTGCCGATGACCGCGATCAGATCGCCGGGCTGGGCATGATCCACCGCATAGTGCAGTGCGTCCAGACGATCCGGGATCTCCACGAACCTGGCATCCGGGTCGCCCTTTTCCATGCCGACACGGATATCCGCAAGGATGTCCTCCACCTTTTCAAACCGGTTGTTGTCCTCGGTCAGGATGGAGAAGTCCGCCAGCTTTGCGCAGATCTCGCCCATGCCGTAGCGGCGGAGCTTGGAGCGGTTGCCGCCGCAGCCGAATACCACGACCAGACGGTTGGGTTGGTAGGCACGCAGGGTGGTCAGCAGGCTCTCGGTCGAGACCTCGTTGTGCGCGTAGTCCAGCAGGATAGTGAAGTCCTTGCTGATGGGCACAAGCTCCACCCGCCCCTTGACGACACAGCCAGCAAGCCCTTCGTGGATCGCCGCATCCGGCAGACCCAGCACCTTGCCCACCGCAAGACACGCCAGCGCATTGTACACGCTGAACTCGCCCGGCATATTGACCCGCACATCCATCTCGTCTGCGCCGGAAACATGGAACTTCACGCCCAGAAAATCGTGGGTGCGCAGCAGCTCATAGCTGCCCGCGCGGTAGTCCGCATCTGCCCCGCAGCCGTAGCGCACCAGCTTGCAGGTGTGCCCCTCCAGCAGCGCTTCGGTGTTGGGGTCATCACTGTTGACCACGCCCACATCGCACCGCTGGAACAGCTTGCCCTTCCAGCCGCGGTACTCCTCAAAGGTCTTGTGCTCGCCGGGCCCGATGTGATCCGGCGAGAGATTGGTGAACACACCCACATTATAGTGCACGCCCGCGATGCGGTCCATCATCACGCCCTGACTGGACACCTCCATCAGTGCTGTATCGCAGCCCGCGTCCAGAAACTCGCGGAAGGTCTTTTGCAGCTCGTAGCTTTCCGGGGTGGTGTTGGCGGTCTCCTTATGACGCCCCATGTAGTAGACGCCATTGGTGCCGATCATGCCCACCTTGCGCCCCGCTGCTTCCAGCACGCTCTTGATCATGTGGGTAGTGGTGGTCTTGCCCTTGGTGCCGGTCACACCGATCATGGTCATCTGCCGTGCCGGGTTGCCAAAAAGGTTCGCGCTCATCAGCGCCATCGCATAGCGGCTGCTTGCCACCCGCACAACGGTCACGCCCGCCATCCCGGTCAGGTCGATATCATGCTGGATGACCAGCGCACACGCGCCCTTTGCCACACAGTCGGCAGCAAACTCGTGGCTGTCTCGCTGGGTGCCCACGATGCAGACGAACAGTCTGCCGGGGGCTGCCTTGCGGCTGTCATAGATGATATCCTCGATCTCGGTCGAAAGGCTGCCCTGCACCAGCGTGTAGTCCACGCCTTCCAGTAATTGTTCCAGCTTCATAGCGTCATGCTCCTTCTGTTTCGGTCTGCGGCTCCGCCTGCGGTTCTTCTGCGGCCGGCTCGGTCTGCTCCGTGCTCTCCGGCAGTTCCGGTTCGACCGGCTCCGGCGCGGGCACCACATAGCCGGAGGGCAGGGTCGGCTCGCCCTGTGCAAAGTAGATCCTGCGGTTGGTCGTTTCGGTGCTGGTATGGCTGAAATCCAGCTTGCCGGTATCGGTCGGCGCACAGCCCTTGCCGTCCGCATTGGTCAGCACATATTGTGCACGTTCCAGCTTATACTCCAGATCGTTCAAAGTGCCCAGCAGAACACTGATCCGATCCTGATACAAAAACGCGATCTGTTCCGGGTCTGCAAACTCGATGCGTGTCACATCGTCCAGCAGCCCACAGTCTGCCAGACCCTGCCGCAGACCGTTGAGGATGTTCATCCAGTCGGTGCTGCCGTCCTGCACGCTGTCTGTCGGCGCTTCCACAAAGCTGAGCTGCTCACCGGGGGTGCTCTTTGCTGCCTCGCCGCCAAAAAGCACGGTCAGCCCGGCGGGCTGCTGTGCTTCCAGCGTCAGGATCTTGAGGTGCTCCGAGAGGGTCAGCCAGCCCGCCACAGACTGCATCGCATACGCCGGTTTTGCCTCGGCGACACGCACCGTCACCGTGTTGGGGTACTGCCGCAGCACATCGATGGATTCCAGCAGCGGGAACTGCACTTCCAGCACTGCTTCCCGTTCTCCCGGCTCAAAGGCAAAGATGTTCTCTTCCAGCTGAACCCCCAGCACCTGCAAAATGCGCTCACTGGAATAGCCTGCGATCTCGGTCACAGGCATTCCGTCCGCCGTCTGCACCTGAATGGTCTGGATGCGGAACAGCATCGTCATGGTCAGGTAGCTGCCCGCCGCAATGACCCCCAGCAGCAGCACAAAGGCTGCCAGCTTCCGCAGAAATCTGCGGCGGCGGACTGCCGCGCGGGTCAGGCGGCGCTTTTTGCGTTTCTCACGCCGGGCGGGATCCCGCACCGGCTGCTGCCCGGCAGGGCGCAGCCGCTTCGTGCCTGTGTTTTGAGCTGCATTCTGTGCACGGCGCTGCGGGGGACGCTGCCCTGCCGTCTGCCGGGGAGCGGTGCTCCGCGCCGCCTGACGCTGAGTGCCCGATGCCTGCCTGCGCGGCTGTGCCGGGCGCTGCTGATCCGGGAACCGGATGCTGTTGTCTGCACGGGTGCGCCGCACCTGCCCGCTGTTCGTTCTTGTGCGCGGGCGGTTCAGCGGCTCGCCGTTATAGCCATAGCGGCCGTTCTCAGTACGGGGCTGGTTTGAAGGCGCAGCGGAACGCAGCGGCTCCCGTGCCTGGTCATAGAACTGCCGGTCTCTCCGGTCCTGCTGCATCGTCTGCACCTCCTTTTCTCTGTTTCTCCACCGGTATTATCCCTTCACCAGCTGCATCAGTGCTGCCGCGATGCGGTCCAGACTGTCATCCACCGCAAGGGTGCGGGCATTCGCGCCCATCTGTGCCAGCTTGCCGGGCTGCTCCAGCAGCTCTGCCACGGTCGCAATGAGTGCGTCCCCGGTCAGATCCTTTTCTTCGATGACCACTGCAGCGCCTGCCTTTTGCAGCTCCATTGCGTTGTAGTACTGGTGGTTCTCTGCCACGTTCGGGCTGGGGATGAGTACCGCTGCGCGGCCCACCGCCTCCAGCTCTGCCAGCGTCAGCGCACCGGCACGGCTGATGACCAGATCCGCCGCCGCCAGAAGCTCCGGCATATTGTTGATGTATTCCTTAACGACAAGGCTCTCGCCGGGGGCAAAGCCCTTTTCCTGTTCAAGGTTCTGGAACAGCTCCACACCGTACTGCCCGGTCGCGTGCAGATGCAGCACCGGCTTTGCTTCGCGCTGTTCCCACGCACACAGGTCTGCTACCACCTCGTTGATCCGGCGTGCACCCAGACTGCCGCCGAAGGAGAGGATCACCGGGCGTTCCCCTGCGCCCAGTTCAGCGCGGATCGCATCACGGTTCTTTGCCTGTGCAAACACCTCCGGGCGCACGGGGTTGCCCACCACCTGCGTCTTTTCCGGCGCGCCGAGCTTTTCCACCGCAGCGGGCACCGCAGCAAACACGATGTCCACATCCGGTGCCAGCAGCTTATTGGTCACGCCGGGAAAAGCGTTCTGCTCATGCAGCGCGGTGTGGATGCCCATCTTGGCCGCGCAGCGCACCACCGGGCCGGACACATAGCCGCCGCAGCCGATGACAAGATCCGGCTGGATCTCTTTCATCATCGCTTTTGCCTTGGGGCCGGACAGTGCCAGGTTCCACAGCGTGATGAGATTGCGCTTGATGTTGTTGAGCGAAAGCCTGCGCTGAAAGCCGGTGATCTCGATGTGATGGAAAGGATAGCCCGCCTGCGTGACCAGACGGTATTCCATGCCCTCCTTGCGGCCTGCAAAGTGGATCTCGGCAGAAGGGTCTGCCTTTTTGAGTGCACCGGCGATCGCCAGAGCGGGGTTGATATGCCCGGCAGTACCGCCGGCTGCGATCAGAACACGCATCTTGATTCCTCCATTTTGTCCATTAATTCAGCTCGTTGCGCGCACGGCGTGCGTCCTCCAGCACGATGGTCTTGGCTCTCCGGGCAGCTTCCCGCTCGGCACGCTCACGTTCCCGGCGTTGCTCGCACCGCTCGCCGTTGCGGCCGATGTTGATCATCACGCCCATCTCTGCCAGCAGCAGGATCAGGCTGGTGCCGCCGGACGAAAAGAACGGCAGACTGATGCCGGTGTTGGGCAGGGTGTTGGTCACGACCGCAATGTTGCAGAACACCTGCCATGCGATCTGTGCCATGATCCCGATACCAACCATCGTACAGTACAGGTTCTCGGCGCGGTAAGCGATCCAAAGCCCCTGCAGGATGAACAGCACGAACAGGATGATGATGAGCATCGCGCCCACAAAGCCCAGCTCCTCGCACACGACACTGAAGATAAAGTCATTGGTGCTTTCCGGCAGCCAGAGCTGCTTTTCCACACTGTTGCCCAGCCCCAGCCCGGTCAATCCGCCCGAACCGATGGCATACAAACTCTGCACGGTCTGGTCGGTCATCTTGCTCAGATCCTGCGTCCAGCCGTCCAGGCGATCCTGCAGGTAGGGGATAGAATCCACATGGGACAGCAGCGTTTCCAGCAGGACTGCTGCTGCGCCCGCGCCCGCCCACGTCAAAAGACCGCCGCTGCCGGACAGCAGCAGGATGGTGCCTACGACCGCAACAGTCAGCACGATGCCGGACATGTGCGGCTGCAGTGCCAGCAGAAGAACGACCGGCACCAGCGGCAGAACCGGGCGCACCAGCTGCCGCCAGACCCGGACATACATCCATTCCCCCACCGAGACCCGCGCGCGCTTGCCGTTGGAAAGCCGCTGGATCTGCGGGGCCTTTGCCGCAATGTCCGCACACAGCAGGATCATCACGAACTTTGCCACCTCAGAAGTCTGTAAGGTGAACCCTCCCAGACGCAGCCAGCGCCGGCAGCCGTTGAGCGGCTCCATCGTCAGCGTCACGCCCAGAAGCACGAGCACGATCAGATAAAAGAACCCCACCCATCGGCGCAGGAACCGGTGATCGACATAGCTCATCACCGTCATGCAGCCAAGCCCCAGCACCATGCACAATACCTGCTGCTTGATATAGTGGAAACTGTCCCCCATGCGCAGATATCCGGTGGTATAACTGGCGCTGAACAGCATCACAAGCCCAAATACCAGAATGACCGCCAGCGTTGCCAGCCAGTTGATCACCCTGTGAGACCACGGACCCGGGTCACGCTGGAACAGCGGCGCAGGCTCTCTGCGTTTTTTGCGGATGATCGCCATCTGCATCCCTCACTCTTTTCCAAAAATCAATACCAGCGCAGCGCCAGCACGCACAGTGCCAGACCTGCCGCGCCCAAAGCGCCCGATACACACAGCACGAGCGCACTGTCTGCCCCGCGCTTTTCCAGCCAGCGGTGCAGCGGAGCCGCTGCAAAGAGCGGCCTGCCCGCAATGCGCAGCGCAAGGATCTGCAAAAGCACCATCCCGCCTTCTGCCCAGAAGGGCAGCGCCAGCGGGATGCACAGCTCTGCATACCCAACGCTCAGCGGGATGCATCCGATCGCCCCCGCCAGAAACAAACTGCCGCACCGCCCGATGCGCAGCTTTGCAGGCGGGAAATTCCACAGCAGCATCGCCACCAGCCCGCCTGCGACCGCACCGGGCAGCACCGCCAACGGGAACGCCCCCAGCCGCGTTTGCAGCATCAGCGCACCGAGCATCGCGGTGAACGCAGCGATGCCGGGCACTCCGTCTGCGTCCTCTGCGACCCGCCCGCACTCTGCCAGCGCCGTCAGCAGCAGCACCCAGAGCACCGGTGCCCAAAGCCCGAAACTGATATAACCGCCGCCGGGCAGCACCGCGCCCATCGGCACAGCGCCCTCCGCCGCCAGCATCATCAGCACCAGCACCGCCGCAGCCGCTTCCAGCCCAAGGCGCGGCAGCCGCCGCAGCCCCAGCGAAGAACGCCCGCGCAGCCGTGCCAGATCGTCCAGCAGACCGACCGTTCCGAACGCGAACGCACCGAACAGCCCGGTCAGCAGCCGGGACATCAGCGAGCTGCCGCTCGTCAGCAGCTCCGGCTGCATGGCACACAGCGCCGTCCAGCCGATGCCAACCGCCGCGAGGGTGCCCAGCATCAGGCACAGCCCGCCCCAGATCGGGGCAGGCGGCTCCGGCGGCTCTTCCTCGGTCTTTTCCCTCTGCGGCTGATACGGCGGCTGTAACACCCTGCCGATCGGCACGATCAGGTTGCAGACTGCCGCCGTCAGCACAAAGCCCAGCACGACCGACACGACAAGCGCAAAATGAAGCATTTCGTTCCCTTTCCCTGTTCAGGAGTTTTTATTCCGCATCCTTTTGTTCTGCGTAGAAGATCTCCAGCACCTTTTCCAGTGCCATGCCGCGGCTCGCCTTGACCAGCAAGGCATCGCCCGGCTCCATCCGCTTGAGCAGCGCATCGGCCGCCTCGCGGTAATTTGCCGCATAGAGGGTCTTCAGCCCCTTTGCCGCTGCGACCACAGCGGTGCGCTTTGCCTGCTCGCCGTAGCACACAAGGCAATACAGATCACTGTCCGCTGCGATGCGCCCCAGCTCCTCGTGGGCTTCGCGGCTCAGCTCACCCAGCTCCAGCATATCGCCCAGCAGCGCAAACCGGCGCTTGCAGGCAAACTCTTTGAACATCGCCAATGCCGCCTTCATGCTGTCGGGGTTGGCGTTGTAGCAGTCCTCAATGACCGCAACGCCCTTGCTCTCCACCAGCTTCTGGCGGCGGCCGGTCTGCTCAAAATTGGTCAGGCCGCGGATCACCTTGCGCGGCTCGCAGCCAAGGCGGGTCGCGGCGCAGTATGCCGCCAGCGCATTCGCCACATTGTGCCGCCCCATCGCCGGGATGCGCACCAGAAAGGTTCCGCCCTCCTGATCCACCAGCACGAAGCTCATGCCGTCCGCTTCCTGCCGGATGGACAGTGCACAGACATCCGCCGTCTCATCCTTCAGGCTGAACCAGACCGGGCGGACATGCTCCGGCAGGCTCGCTTTGCGCAGATATTCGTCATCGTAATTGAGCACCAGCGGCGCGCCCTCCGGCAGCCCGGCGCAGATCTCCAGCTTTGCTTTGCAGATGTTCTCCTGACTGCCGAGGTTGCCGATGTGGGACACGCCAACGCAGGTGATGATGCCCACATCCGGCTTTGCCGCACAGGACAGCCGCTCGATCTCGCCTGCGTGGCTCATCCCCATCTCAATGACCGCATACTCGGTCGAAGCATCGATGCGCATCAGGGTGCGGGGCATGCCCAGCTCATTGTTCTGGTTGCCCTCGGTCTTGATGGTCTCGCCAAAGCCGCTCAGTGCCGCGTAGCACATCTGCTTGGTGGTGGTCTTGCCCACACTGCCGGTCACGCCCACCATCCTGGGATGGTAGTGGCGGCGGTAGTTTGCACCGATGGTCATCATGGCATGATAGCTGTCCGGATCCAGCACCGTCTTTTCGGCCGGAACGCCTTCCACCGGGTGGTTCAGCACAACGTAGAGCGCACCGTTTTCCAATGCTTTTGCCGCAAAATCATGTCCGTCAAAGTTTTCGCCGGGGAACGCCACAAAAACACAGCCCGGACGCACCTCGCGGCTGTCGGTCGTGACAAGCTCCACCATGACCTCATCCCACTCGCCCTGCGCCGGGGTCAGCCCGGCAAGCAGTTCTCTTGCAAGCATCTTTTCCATTGTTTGAATCCCCTCTCTTTCTTTTATCCGCAGACGATCGTAACGATCGTTCCCTTCTGTACCTGTTCGCCCGGCTGGACGCTCTGGCTCTGCACAACACCGTTCGCATCGCCCTCCACCACGCAGTTCAGGTCTGCCGCCGCCAACATCTGACGGGCAAAATCTGCGCTCTTGCCGGTCACCTCCGGCGGGCTGGTCAGACTGCCCTCGGTCGTGTCGGTGTAAAGATAGACGGTCGTGCCATAAGGCACCTTTGCACCTGCGTGGGGGTACTGATAGGTCACCACCGCCGCCGTCTGGTCGGTCTCGCTCTCCACAAGCTCATGGGCAAGGCCCTTGATGTTGAGCTGCACCTGTGCGTTGCTCCATTCCAGCTCGGAAAGGCGCGGCACCGTCACGATGGTCTGGCTGCGATCCTCGCCGTCCGTCTCGATGCCGAGATACGGTGCGACCTCGCTGATGATGTTGCCGACCACCGGCGCTGCCAGCACCGAGGAGTAGTCTGTTTTTGCATTGTTGGGGTCATCCAGCATCACATAGACCAGGATCTCCGGGTCATCCGCCGGGAGCACCGCCGCAAAGGATGCTACTTTTTTGTAGTCACCGTCCGCACGGCGATCCATGTTCAGCTGTTCCGAAGTGCCGGACTTACCGCCGATGCGGTAGCCGGACACATACGCGTTCTTGCCGCCGCCGGTGCCCGCGCCGACCTCGTATTCCATCATCTCGCGGATGGCTGCGCTGGCGTTGGCGCTGATGACCTGACGGCGGACATTCGCGCCGATCTCCTCAACGACGTTGCCATTCGCATCAGTGATCTTATCCACCACATGAGGAGTTACCAGATAGCCGCCGTTGACCGACGCCGCCACCGCAGTGCAGATCTGAAGCGGAGTGATCGCCATCGCCTGACCAAAGGAGGAAGACGCCAGCTGTACCTCACCCAGCCGCTCGGCACTGTAATACTGCATGAAGCCGGTCTCGCTGGGCAGGTCTACCCCGGTGCGGTCAGTAAAGCCGAACGCCTCGAAATAGTTGTAGAACTGCCTGGAGCCGAGCATCTGCCCCAGCTGGACATAATAGATGTTGCAGCTCTGGCGCAGGGCATCCGCCATCGTGATCGCGCCGTGCGCCTTGCGTCCTGCACAGTGGTAGGTCTCCTTGGCCACTGCATACGCGCCCTTGCACTCCAGCGTGGTATTGACGTTCGCAATGCCCGCATCGATCGCCATAGCCGAGGTGATGACCTTGAACACGCTGCCGGGGTAGTGCAGCTCGGTGATGGTCTTGTTCTTCCACAGGATATCCCGGAAATAGCCGGAGTAATCCGCATCCGGGTCCAATATCTTATTTCCCTCTGCATCGAGCTGATAGGAGCCGTCCTCGTTTTTGAGGTAAATGCCGTACAGCTCCGGCTCGGCGCGCACCAGCTCGTTGAGGTAGTCAAGGTTCGCGCTGTAATCCAGCGGCTCGTTGGGGTCAAAATCCGGCTTGGAAGCCATCGCAAGGATGGCTCCGGTCTTGACATTCATCACGATGGCGCAGCCGCGGTTTTCGACCGTGTTGGCAGCGATCGCCTCGGTCAGATACCGCTCTGCGATCTCCTGCACGTTGACATCCAGCGACAGCACCAGATTGCAGCCGTCCTTTGCCGCAAAGGTGGTAGCATTTGCATCCGCAATAGCGTTGCCCACCGCGTTGCGCTGGGTGATGGTGCGCCCGTCCACACCGGCAAGGGTAGACTGATAGGATTTTTCCAGCCCGTAGGTGCCGATGCCGTCGGCATCGGTAAAGCCGAGCACCGCCGCCGCAAACGCGCCGTAAGGGTAATTGCGCTGGAAGCTCTTGTCCGACGAGACCGAGATACGTCCCTTGCGGGAGGAGGCCGTTGCCTTTTTATGCGCACTGTTGAACTCCGTCACGTATTCCTCGATCGAGAGCTTGACCGCGTTGTTCACCTTGGTGGCAAGGGTCACATAGGCAGAGTCGATCTTGGAAAGTGCGTTGTAGATGGTCTGGTATTGCTTATTATATGCGTCCGAAGCGGTATCCACCGCGCTCAGGCTCACACCGTCGCCGGAGAGCAGACGCAAAGTCAGCTCCCGGCTGACCTCGGCGCACATCGCCGCATCCAGCGTCCTGACGACCGTGCCATCCTCCAGCGTCTGCGAGGTATAGAGGATGGTGCTGTAGCTGGGGTCGGACCAGATGGTCCAGACCACGCTCGTCGATGCAAGGGTGATGCCGGAGGCATCATAGATCTCGCCGCGGGTCGCCTTGATGGTGGTGTCCATCAGCTGCTGTTCGGCGGCATACTGGCGGTACAGTGCACCATCCGTGATCTGGATCTTATACAGGCGGTAGCCGATGAATGCCGCCACCGCAATGATGAGCAGCGCAGCCGCCGCACTGCACATCCGTCTCACAGCCGGATCCAGCCGGTCCTGCGGGCGGGCTGCGCGGATCTGCGCAGGTTTTTGTTTGCGTTCAGATTCTTGCATGGTGATCTCCCACAAGCTGCTGCCGCGCCGGGCAGCAGAGATTTGGATGCTGTCGGATATAAACCGAAAAAAGCGTGCGCTGCCGCACGCTTTCTCCGTTTTTGGTCATTGTACTGTTCCCAGGATGGACACGACACCGGTGTACAAAAGGTTCGTCCACTGGCTCACAGCAGATTCCCGGCGCACCAGACGATCCGACTCGTTCAGGCGGATGTAGGTGATCTGGCTCTGGTCGATCTTCATCAGACCCAGCCGCCGTGCCGTCTCTTCCACGTTGGTGATATTGGTCTTGCTGTTCAGGGTGCTGGTGTAGTAAGTATACTGGCTCTGCTCACTGACGAGCTGCGCCTTGGCATCCTGGATCTGGTCGTTCAGCTCCACGAGCTGCGCCTCGCTCCACAGCAGGCTGATCGCAAAACCTGCCAGCAGTGCCATCGAGACCAGCTTCATGGTATTGCGCATCATTGCCTGTAACGGCGAAAGATGACGTTTGCCGCCTTTTTCTACCCGCAAAGGAGCATTTTTGCGCTGCGTCTGCGGCGCTTTTCTCCGGCGTGCCGCGTTGCCGTCGTATGCTGCTTGACCCATTGCTTTGTCTCCTCCTCACATCTTCTCATTCATACCGCAATTTTAACACTTTTCCAGCACCCGCAGGTGTGCCGACCGGCTGCGCCGGTTCTGCTCCAGTTCCTGTGCATTCGCATCGATGGGCTTGCGGGTGATGAGCTTCGCCTTGGCCTTGCCGCCGCACACACACACCGGGAACTCCGGCGGGCAGGTGCAGGCCGTGGACCAGCGGCGGAATTTATTTTTGACCAGCCGATCCTCCAGCGAGTGGAAGGTGATCACGCACAGCCGCCCGCCCGGCGCCAGTCGGTCGAACAGGGTGTCCAACCCTTCCTCCAGTGCATCCAGCTCGTGGTTGACCGCGATGCGCAGTGCCTGAAAGGTGCGGCGGGACGGGTTCTTGTTCTTGCGCCGTTCTGCGGGGGGCATCGCGCTCGCCACGATATCCGCCAGCTGAAGGGTCGTTTCAATGGGAGATGCCTCCCGTGCTTCTACGATCTTGCCGGCGATCTGCCATGCGAACGGTTCCTCGCCGTAATCCCGCAGGATGCGTGCCAGCTCTTCCCGGCTCT
>CAZUDU010000021.1:1946-17293 GCA_964619455.1 uncultured Faecalibacterium sp. | reverse complement strand
TGCCGTGGCAGATGAAAAGTATTTTGGTCATCGTCTCACTCCTCCCCGGCAAAGCGCATCCCCCAGCTCGTGCGGATGGCATACATCAGTTCTGTCAGGGCAAGGCTGACCTGCGGGGGATAGCGGTCACTGAAGCTCCTGCCCTCCCGCACACAGCGCGAGGCTTCCCGGATCTCGTACTCAAAGCCGTTGATCTCCACCGGAAGCTCCATTGCCTGCCGGGTTCCGTCTGCACGCTCCAGCTCCAGCCGTTCGGCGTGCTGGAAATCCGGCAGGAAGATGCTGCCCTTTGTGCCCACGATGCGTGCATTGCGAGCAAGCTCCTGCCCGATGCTCTGCACCGACTCTGCCGCACAGCCGCCGGGGTAATGCAGGCGCAGCTTGCTGTATTCATCCGTCCCATATTCATTGATCCGTACCTGCTCGGTCTCAAAGGAGACCGGATCGCAGCCGGTGACCGCCCGCAGAAAGCCCAGATTATAGATGCCGATATCCAGCAAAGCACCCCCGCCCAGTGCGGAGTCGAACTTGCGGTCCTTGCGTGCACCCTGTGCCACAAAGCCATACTGACAGGTGATGCTCTGCACCGCGCCGATGGCATCTGCGGCGATCAGCTCCCGCAGCTTTTCATACAGCGGCAGAAGCCATGTCCAGAAAGCCTCCATCAAAAACAACCCTTTTTCCTGCGCAAGAGCGTTCAGTTCCTGTGCCTGCTGCGGAGTGATGGTAAAGGGCTTTTCGCACAGAACGTGCTTTCCGTGTTCCAGACACATGCGGCAATTCTCATAGTGAAGGGTGTTCGGCGTCGCAATGTAGACCGCTTCCACCGCCGGGTCCGCAGCAAGCTCCTCATACGAGCCGTACCAGCGCGGCACGCCATATTGTTCTGCAAATGTCTGCGCGCTCTCCGCGCGGCGTGAGCCGACCGCAGCCACCCGCTCGCCTTCCGCCCCCATCTGCGCAACGGTCTGCGCAAATTTATGAGCGATGGTACCGGTTGCCAAAATTCCCCACTGCATCGTGTTTCCTCCTGTTTTTGGGTTTATTTTCATCCTACCACAGCGCACCGGTTCTTGCAAGAGGGGTATTTGACGAGGATTTGTAGATTTCTCCGGTTACTTTCCTGGCATTTTATTTACAAGCCTACTGCTTTTATGGTATAATTGATGTATCTTTCAAAGGGTACTTTCCACGGTATCCTGCTGGTTTGGAGGCGACATCCGATGCACCCACTGATCGTACTGATCCTGATCTTTGACGTTCTGATCGTTCTTTCTTCGATCCTGGATCTTATCAACATGATGCGTGTCAACCTTCTGGTAGACGAGCGCAAGGCAGAGGTCTTTTCCGTCCAGCGGGTCCGGGTATGCAAAACGGCCGCCGGCAAGGGCGGGCTGCTCCCCTCCTATTTTGGAGTGTACGGCTGCCCGGCGGAGAACGGCACCGGAGAATTCACCTCCACGAACCCTTACGGCAGCGAGCAGGCCGTGCCCCAGACGACCTTCGTCCTCCCGATGAAGTCCTCCGGCGTACTGGAACGCTGCAACATCGGCGCACACCTGTGCCGCCGTCTCATCCCGCTCTGGCTGACCGCAGCAGGCTTTTCGGCACTGCTGGCGGCATTCGTCAACCTGTAAGGCGGGCACACAAAGTCTTTTCGGCACAGCACACAGCCGAGCGGTCTTCTGACCCACAGACCGCTCTGTTTTGTGTTGTGCGGAAGAAATAAACGTATAAAAGGAATACAACTATGGAATTACTGAAACTACTCGGCATCGTCATCGTTATCGCTGGCTTTGCACTGAAGCTGGACTCCATCCTCGTCATTCTGGTCGCAGCGGTCGTTACCGCGCTGATCGGCGGGCTGGGTCCTGTTACGCTGCTGGAGATCCTGGGCAGCACCTTCGTCTCCAACCGCAGCATGGCGATCTTCATCATCGTGATGCTGGTCACCGGTACGCTGGAGCGCAACGGTCTGCGTGAGGCAGCTGCTGCTCTGATCGGCAAGTTCAAGGGCGCGACCTCCGGTCTGGTCATCGGCCTGTACGGCATCATGCGTGCCGTCTTTGCCGCATTCAACGTCGGCTTTGGCGGCGTGGCAGGCTTCGTCCGCCCGGTCATCATGCCCATGGCAGAAGGTGCGATCACCGCACAGGGCCATGAGCCGAACGAGGATCACGTGGAAGAGCTGAAGGGCATGGCAGCGGGCATGGAGAACGTGACCTGGTTCTTTGGTCAGGTTCTGTTCGTCGGCGGCTCCGGCGGTCTGCTGGTGCAGGGCACTCTGGCTGGCCTCGGCATCGAGGTCGAGCTGGGCGCACTGGCTGCCATCGAGATCCCTGTTTGCATCATCGCTACCATCGTTGCGGTCATCTTCTACTATCTGAAGGATCGTAAGATGGTGCAGAAGTATTACAAATAAGGGAGGACAACGAAATGAGCTTTTTTATGAGTGCGGATGTCTCTCTTGCCAATAAGGTCATGGAGATCATCTACATCGTCATGGGTCTGCTGTGCATTTACTGCGGCGTGAAGAACCTGAAGGATAAGGAAAACCCGGAGCCGGTCGGCACCTGCATCTTCTGGTCTGTGCTGGGCATCGTTCTGGCAGCCGGCCGCTGGCTGCCCTCTGTCGTCAGCGGCATTCTTGTCGTTATCATGTGCGTGCCCGCCATCCTCAAGAAGGTCAAGAAGGGCAAGGTCAGCGCTGCGACCAAGGCCGAGACCGAGATCGCTTACGAAAAGGTCGGCATGAAGGTCTTTGCTCCCACCCTGAGCATCGGCCTGTTCGCCGTCCTCTGCGCCATCACCGGCATGGGCATTGGTCTGTCCGCACTGAACGGCGTTGCCATCGGTGTCATCGTGGCAGTTATCCTGCTGATGTTCATGAACCGCGAGAACAAGCCCGCAACCTTCCTGAACGACTCTGAGCGGATGCTCTCCACCGTCGGCCCCCTGTCCATGCTGCCCATGCTGCTGGCCTGCCTCGGCACCGTGTTCACTCAGGCCGGTGTCGGTGATGTCATCGCCAATCTGGTCGGTCACATCATCCCGGAGGGCAACGTCAACGTTGGTATCGTGGTCTACGCAGTGGGCATGATGCTGTTCACCATGATCATGGGCAACGCTTACGCTGCCATCACGGTCATGACCGTCGGCATCGGCTACCCGTTCGTTCTGTCCTACGGCGCAAACCCGGTGGTCATCGGCATGCTGGCGCTGACCTGCGGCTTCTGCGGCACCCTGTGCACCCCGATGGCAGCCAACTTCAACACCGTGCCCGTTGCTCTGCTGGACATGAAGAAGGAGTTTGGCGTCATCAAGAATCAGGTACCCATCGCCATCATCATGCTGGTCGTCCAGATCGTGATGATGATCGTTCTGAAGTAAAATTTTTAGTAGAGTGATCCAATGAAACAAGCAATTCAGCATGGAGCGGATATCATCATCCGCGACTGGATCCGGCTCCGTGCAAGAGAGCGTCTTCTGATCGTTTCCAGCCAGAAGTACGAGCCGGAGATCCACGCCCTGCGCTCCGCCGCGCAGACGATCGGCGCCGATGCCGACGTGCTGCTGCTGGACGATCTGCACGAACAGGTCGGACAGTATTTTGACGACCGCGAAGACGCCTTTGACCCCTATCAGGCGGTGATCGGTGCCACCGAGTATTCCCTCATTACCACCCGTGCCGTCAAGCGCGTGGTCGCGCGCAGGAACCGTTTTCTGTCCCTGCCGCTCAGCACGAACAACGGCGAGTCGCTGCTCAGCTACGACTTTCTGAACATGAGCCTGCCCAAGAGCCGGATCATGGCAAGCATCATCATGGGCTGCTACGGCAACGCAAGCAAGCTGCATGTGACCACCGAGCTTGGCACCCGGCTGGAATTCAGCATCGAGGGGCGTGTCCCCGGCTTTTTCAACGGCTGCTGCCACGACGGCAAGGGACTTTCCTCTGCCAGTGTCGAGGTCTACGTTGCACCGGTGGAGACCGAAACCAACGGCACACTGGTGCTGGACGGTTCGATGGGCTACATCGGCACGGTGTCCTGCCCGGTGCGGATCGAGATCCGTAACGGCAAAATCGTTGAGATCGAGGACAACGAGAGCGGCAGACGGCTCAAGGAATTCCTGAAGCGGTTCAAAGACCCGGATGCGATGCGGGTGGCGGCAGAGTTCGGCATTGGGCTGAACACCCACTCCCACTGCGACGGAAACTGCTATATCGAGGATGAATCCGCCTATGGCACCTTCCACATCGGGTTCGGGCGCAACATCGCGCTGGGCGGGCAGCAGGATGCCTCCGGGCATTTTGACCTTGTCACCCACGATCCTACCATCTATGTTGACAACCGCATGATCATGGATCACGGACAGCTCACCGTTCTGGAGCCGTCCATTTATATCTGAGAAACGAGGCATTTCACCATGAAAATTCTGATCACAGGCTTTAACCCCTTTGGCGGCGAGACCGTCAACCCCGCATACGAAGCGGTCAAGCTGATGCCGGACGTTGTTGCCGGTGCGCAGATCGTCAAGCTGGAAGTTCCCACCGAGTTCCGCAAGGCAGGTGAGGTGCTGGAAGCCGCGATGAAGGCAAACGACCCGGATGTCGTCATCTGCATCGGTCAGGCAGGCGGCCGTTCTGCGATCACCCCGGAGAAGGTCGCCATCAACCTGATGGACGGCCGCATCCCGGACAACGCCGGTTTCCAGCCGGTGGACGAGACCATCCACGAGGATGGCGAGACCGCTTACTTCACCTCTCTGCCGGTCAAGGCCATGGTGGCAAAGATCCGCGAGGCGGGCATCCCCTCCGCGCTGTCCTACACCGCCGGTTCCTACGTCTGCAACTACCTGATGTATGAGCTGCTGTACCTGATCGACAAGAAGTACCCCAACGTCCGCGGCGGCTTCATCCATGTTCCCTACGCAATGGAGCAGGTGGTGAACAAACCCCTGGGCACCGCCAGCATGGCGCTGGATCAGATCGCCCGTGCGCTGGAAAAGGCAGTCGAAGCAGTCGTGGAGAACGACACCGATCTCGCCGTGAATATGGGCACCACCCACTAAACCGCTTTTCTGAGCATGAAAAGACCTGCCGTGTGCAACGCACGGCAGGTCTTTTTTATTGCCGGATGCCGCTCTCCTTCTGCGGAACAAGCACCCGCACAAGGCGTTCCATCTGCCCGGCAAACGGCAGCCAGAACAGCGTACAGATCAGATTGAAGAGAGTGTGTGCATTGGCGATCTGCCGCACGATGACAGCAACCTCCTCGCCTTTGGGCGAGAGAAACTCCACCACCCGCACATACTGCGGCAGAAAGAACAGAAAAAGAACTGCACCGCTCAGGTTGAAGCAGGCGTGTGCTGCCGCAAGGCGCTTTGCATCCCGGCCCGCTGGCACAGATGCCAGCACCGCCGTGATGGTCGTGCCGATGTTATCCCCCAGCAAAACGGGCAGAGCACCACGCAGGCCCAGAATGCTGTGTACCCCGTCTGCAGCAGGCATGGCTGCTACCCGCTGCAAAATGGCGATGGTGGCAGAGCTGCTCTGTACGGTCAGCGTCATGCCAAGACCGGTCAGCAGCCCCAGAAGGGGCTTCCGGCGCACCCTCTGAAGCAAGCGTGGAAACGCCGTGCCTGCCGTCAGCGGCTCCACCGCCGCCCCCATCACAACGATGCCCTCCAGCAGCAGCGCAAAGCCGACCAGTGCCTTTGCTGCCGTGCGCAGCCTGCCCTCCGGCAAGGCGAAGCAGAGCAGCACCCCGGCAATGAGAAACGCATACCGCAGCTCTTCAAAGGAGAAGGACAGCAGCTGCGCAGTGACCGTTGTGCCGATGTTGGAGCCAAACACCACCGGGATCGCCTGACGCAGCTCCAGAAGCCCTGCTCCTACGAACCCGATCAGGATGACCGTGACCGCCGAGCTGCTTTGCAGCAGCGCTGTGACCAGAAACCCTGTCACCACACCCCGCAGCGGAGAGCCTGTGACCGTTTGCAGCGACTGTTTCAGCCGGCCGCCCGCCGCATTCTGGAGTGCGCCGCTCATCTCCTCCATGCCGTACAAAAACAGCGCCAGCCCGCCAAAGAGCTGCCAGATCACCCGCATTCCTTCTGCCATACTGCCGTGCCTCCTGCATTCATTGGTTATTTATATGCAGCAGCACCTCTTTGCTTATGCATCGCCCGCCTTATTCGACCGCCGATGTCAGTTCTTCCAGCCCGAACAGCTTTTGCGATAACGCAGGAACGCATCGTTTCAGCCCCTCCACATATTGCTCCACAGCCGGGTCGTTCCCCTTTTTGGTGACCACACCGAACCGCATCCCCTTCTTCCAATCGATGAGAAAGACCTGCTTCGGATCCGGGCGGCGATAGTACACGCACGGCACAAGCATCAGGGTCGGCAGCTCATATTGCACGCTCTTCACCTGATGCGAGATAATGATATCCGTCCGGTTCTGCACTGCTTCCCGCATCATTGCGGTTTCGTACAACGATTGATCGGTCGGCCCGGCAAACAGCCAGCGGTACTCCATGGCCTGCTCCATTGTGATCCATCCGCGCGGACAGTCCTCCGGGGTGTGGAACGGGATGCCGATCTCCGGCAGATAGACCAGCTGAGTAAATTGCAGATCCCACGCTGCGATCTCCGCACATTCGATCTGGAACGAAAGATCGATGCTGCCGCTCAAAAGCGACTTCCAGACATCCTTGCGGTTGTTGCACCGGCTCATCAACGGAGAATACTGCAGGCACAGCTCTTCCGTAAGTGCAAACAGATCATAGCCCAGCATCTCCAATGCGATATTCTGATGCCCCAGCAACAGGTGCCGCTTGGGCGGATTGACGTTCAACTGCACCGCCTGTGCATCCTTGACAGCCAGCTCATACAGTTCTACGATCTGCTTTGCCTTTGGATAAAACGCCCTGCCTGCCGGTGTCAGGATCACACGCCGCGGCACATGCTGGAACAGCTCGAATTTGAGTTGCCCCTCCAGAGTGCGGATCTGTTGCGACAACGCCGACTGCGAAAGAAAGAGCGCATCTGCCGCATCTGAAAAGCTGTCCAGCTCTACGATTTTGATAAACCCCTGCAAGCCGACCTGATTCATGTGTGAGCCTCCTTAGATTAGGTTTTGCTTAATTATAATATAAGATATATGAATTGTAAACCGGATGCCGTTGTGCTAAATTTGTTAAGTAATCTGCAAACCATCTGCACAATGGTTTTGGGTATCGAAACGATGAAGAAGAAAGGACTCTCCCATGAAAAAGATCACTCGTAAGAATTTTCTCAAACTCGCATCTGCTGCGATGATGGGTGGTGTGACCGCCGGCGCACTGAGTGCATGCAGCGCATCCAGTGTCTCCAGCTCCTCCGCCGCGGCATCCAGTTCTGCCGCCAGCACCGGTGCCTATATCCCCGGCACTTATGAGGGCACGGCAGAAGGCATCTCTTCCACCGTCAAGGTCACGATGACTTTCTCGGACAGCGCTGTGACCGAGGTCATCGTGGACACCTCCGGCGAGACCGCCTCCTACGGCGCGGCTGCTGCCGAGGAGCTGCAAAAGCAGCTCCTGACTGCCGGTTCCGCTGAGATCGACGGTGTTTCCGGCTCCACCATCACCTCGGATGCTGTCATGAAGGCCGCCAAGAGCTGCTATGCACAAGCCAAAGGCGAAGCGGTCGTTACCTCGGTGCAGCTGCCCACCGGCGACGACAGCGACTGGCTGGGCAAGGAACCGGAGATCGACGAGGCTGCGATCACCGAGACCTGGGACACCGACATCGTGATCGTGGGTGCAGGCAACGGCGGTATGTGTGCGGCTGCATTTGCCGCACAGAACGGCCTGAGCTTCCGCATCATTGAGCAGAACTCCGCCGTCATGGATACCCGCCACTGGTACGGCACCATCGACAGCAGCGAAGCAAAGAAAAAGGGCATTGCCCCGGTTGACCGCGCCGAGCTGCTGAGCGAGATCTCCCGCACGATGGGCGGCCGCTGCGATCAGCGCGTGGTCAAGACCTGGATCAACGAGTCGGCCGCCATGCACGATTTCGTCTCCGGCATTCTGGAAAATGAGCCGTACAACTACGTCTGCAACCTGACCGCAGGCGAAGAGGCAAAGTGGCCGGATGACACCCAGATCAGCCAGACCAAGTACATGTTCCCTGTGCAGCAGGTCGACTACAGCAGCTCTGAGAAGCCCCGCAACATCGTATTCCAGGAGTACATCGAGAGCCTTGGTTATCACATCGATTTCAACACCGGTCTGGCAAAGCTGGAGCGCAGCAGTGACGGAAGCATCACTGGCGTTATTGCACAGAGCACCAAGGACGATCACTTCATCCGCATCCGTGCTGCCAAGGGCGTTCTGCTGGCCTGCGGCGGCTACGCCGGCAACCCCTATATGATGGAACAGCTGGATCCGCTGGGCACCGCTGTCACGACCGCCTGCTCCTACACCCCGTCCGACAAGGGTTACGGCATCCGTGCTGCCATCTGGGCAGGCGCTCATCTGGATGCAGAGCCCGCTCCTGTCCTGTTCGACCGCGGTCTGGTCGCACCCGGTGTGAACGGCGGCTACGTCGCCTCGGAGTCTGCCTTTGGCGGCAAAGCATTCCCCGGCACAGTCGGCCAGTACAACCCCGGCAGCCAGCCCTTCCTCAAGGTCAACCGCCACGGCGAGCGTTTCATGAACGAAAGCCAGGAATACGACAATGCCTCCCACGCTTCCTTCCAGCAGCCGGGTCACGTCTATGCGATGATCCACGATGCAAACTTCCGTGCGGATGTTGACCGTTTCCACACCATTGGCTGCTCTGCCCTGACCCGTTATATCCCCGGCATGATGGAAGCAGAGCTGGAGCAGTACGAGACGGAAGGCCTGATCCTGAAGGCTGACACCATTGAGGAACTGGCAGAAAAGATGGGCTTTACCGGCAAGGACAAAGAGACCTTTGTTGCCACCGTGGCGCGCTACAACGAGCTGTACGATCAGCAGAACGATGAGGACTTTGGCAAGCCTGCCAGCCGTCTGAGCGCGATCAAGACGGCTCCTTTCTATGGCTGCTGGCTCGGCGCTTCGCTGCTGTGCAGCATGCAGGGCATCTCCATCACCGAAAACTGCCAGGCAAAGGACGACAACAACGAGCCGATCCCCGGCCTTTACATCACCGGCGATATGTCCGGCAGCTTCTTCCAGAACAACTACCCCTGCGTGATGGGCGGCACGGCCTGCGGCCGCACCTTGACCTTTGCCATCAAGGCAATCAAACAGATGGCAGGCATCGACACTATCTAAGCGTTTTTCTTCTTTCTTCTTAAAAAGGGCGGTATGGGCTTTGGCTCCATACCGCCCTTTGTTGTATTTGGATCTTTTTTCGCCGCATCACAACCTTTTCGGGCACAAACCGCCCCAAAAAAACATATTTTCACATTTTTCAGCAAACTTATAGTTGTTTTTCATGAGAAAGTATGGTATACTGTCCTCAGAAAGCAAAACAAAGTCGTGTCAGAACAACTTCGTTCTGGTTTTTATCCAGCCATTTCCATTTCAAGCAACAACATCCCGCTGTTTTTGATCAAAGGAAGGAGCTCACTATGGATGCCACTCGTTATTTTGATGCCATGCAAAACGCTATGTCTGCCCTGCATCCCAACGCTGAGCTTCTGCTTGCGGTCGCACTGAAGGATCCGTGCGGCTGCGATGCTTACCTCCAGCTCAAGCAGCTGTCCGGCGAGGCTTCTGCCGTGGTCTGCTACTCTACCATCGGGCGGCGCGAGCTGGATTTTCAGTTGTTCCGCAAGGGCTGGCTCTCCTGCCACGACGAAAACGGGCAGCTCACCGGCAAGTTCCCTGCCCGTGCCGAGGATCTGCTCCGTGCATCGGATCTGCGTGCCTATTGCCGCACGGCACATCTGAGCGCAGAAAAGACTGAGCGCATCGTCAAAGAACTTCGTACTCTGAGCGGCGCGCAGGTCTGCGCTGCTCCTGCACCGCAGAGCGCACGCACTGCCGCCCAGATTACCGTCCACAGCTTTGTGGGTACCGGTGCAAGCTGGAGCTACTCCAGCCAGGCAGCTGCCCCCTCCCCTGCGCTCGGCGCGATCCTGTACTGGCTGGCGGATCACCTTGCCGGTACGGAGCGTCACACACTACAAAACGATCCGCAGGCGGCACAGCTTGCGTGGCAGTGGCAGAAAAGCGACACTCTGGAAGGCTTTTTCCCGGTCATGGCTGCGTCCCAGGCTCAGCCGCAAAAGCCGTCTGTGCGGCGCGCAGCAGCACACACGCGCCCTGCACCCACCTGTGCTCGTGCAAAGAGCTGGCAGAGCATTCTGGTTGCTATGGCCGCGGTCTGAAAATGCAGCCGCATAAGACCAGCATCAACTCTTCACACCGAAAAATCCTATCCAAAAAAGCAAGCGCTGCTGCACAAATCAGGTGCAGCAGCGCTTTTTCATTCATGAGATCACAGTGCAAGATACGGATCCAGCAGCGCGTCGATCTCCTTTTTGCGTTTGGGATTCGGCTTTTCGATCGCACGCCCGCGGCAGACCACCAGCTCCAGCTCGCGCAGTGCAGAAAGATCCTCCAGCGGGTTCTTTTTGGTCACGATGAAGTCGGCGCTCTTCCCCGGTTCAATGGAGCCGGTCACATCGCCGACACCTGCAAGCTGTGCATTGCGCAGCGTTGCCGTGTACAAAGCAAACTGGTTGGAAACGCCACAGTACTTGTGGAAATAGCACAGCTCCCGCCAGAAGTCGTACTGGGTAATATACGGGCAGCCCACATCGTTGCCCAAACCCACCGGGATTCCGTTTTCCAGCGCGGTCTTGGCACCTTCTACAATGCCCTCAAAGACGATCCTGCCATTATACTGATCCTTTTCCGATGCGCCAGAGACCGCCGTATCAAACAACGCATACGGCAGTGCCGGGGAGATGGTCGCACAAAGGAATGCGCCGTGCTCCTTATAAAGGCGGATGGTCTCTTCATCCATCTTTGCACCATGCTCGATGGAGTCCACACCGTTCTTCAGTGCGACCTTTACGCCTTCCGGGGATTCCACATGTGCCGCGACCTTATAGCCCTGCTCGTGCGCCTTGTCACAGACTGCTTTGACCATTTCCGGCGGCATCTTCAACTCACCGGGGGTCCCCTTTTCCGCTGCATCCAGCACGCCGCCGGTGATCATCAGCTTAATAACATCCACACCCTGCACGGATGCCTTGCTGAGCTGTGCAAGAGCTTCGCCATTATTTTTGGCCGCCACGGCCACCGAACCTGCCATGTGCCCGCCCGGCACCGAAATGCCCTCGTTTGCCGCCAGAATCCGGGGTGCCAGCACCTTGCCCGCCGCCGCCGCATCCCGGCAGCGGGTATCCATATCGGCGATGCCGCCCAGCGTCCGGATGGTGGTCACGCCGCCCAGCAGCTCGATCTTTGCATAGCTGCAAACGATACGGTAGGTCACCGCACGGGTCAGCGCATTGCTCATCAGCTTTTTGACCAGCGCCGCATTGTCACGCGGCTTTGCACTGGGGGTCCCGTTGCCCGCCAGATGCACATGCAGGTTGACAAGACCCGGCATCAGGTAGCCGCCCTGCAGATCGACCTGCTCATAGCCCTCCAATGATTCTCCCTCGTTTACAATGCCCGTGATCTTATCATCCTCTGTCAGCACGATCTTGTGCGCCAGCGGCTCCATGTGCTCGGTGCCGTCCAGCAGGATGCCATTGCAGTATGCCCGTTTCATTGCTCAACGTCCTTTCCGGCCGCAGATCAAAACGACCTTTGTTGGTTTTTATCCAGTATACCACTTCCCGCCGGCGCGTGCAATCGAGCCACACAAAAAAAGAGCACAACTGCTCGAAAACAGTTGTGCTCTTGGATGCTCAGGATCAGCGGGAGCCCTTGTCGTAAGGGATACCTTCTGCCTTGGGTGCCATGCTGTTCTTGGAGGTGAACGCCAAGATGATCATGGACGCCACAAACGGCATCATGTTGTAGATGTTGCTGGACCAGTGGAGCTGAGACAGGAAGGTGGTGTCTGCAATGTTTGCCAGACTCTTGAACACAGCAAAGAACATTGCTGCACCAAAGATGTTGAACGGCTTCCACTGACCAAAGATCATAACAGCCATTGCCAGATAACCAGCACCCGTGACACCGACCTCAAAGTTCCAGGTCTGAACAGGGGGCACGATGTATGCCATGCCGCCGATCGCGCCCAGAGCGCCGGAGATCAGAACGCCGGCATAGCGCATCTTGTACACATTGACACCAACCGAGTCTGCCGCCTGAGGATGTTCACCGCAGGCACGCAGACGCAGACCAAAGCGGGTCTTGTACATCACGATGTAGCTGACAACCAGCAGTGCAATGCCGATGGGTACGAACACACTCAGCTCAACGCCGCCGATGTTGAACAGGAACACCTTGTTGGAATAATCCAGCTTTGCGCTGCCGCTGTCGCTGAAGTACTTTGCGATAACGACTGCAACTGCCGTTGCCAGCAGGTTCAGTGCAGTACCGCCGATGGTCTGGTCTGCCTTCAGGTTGATGGAGGCAAACGCCAGCAGCAGGCTGTAGATCATGCCTGCCAGTGCTGCGACCAGAATAGAGATCAGCACTACAAGGAATGCAGGGAGACCGCTGGGGAGCATCGTCAGGGTCAGAACACCGGCAACGCCGCCGATGACCATGATGCCTTCCAGCGCGATGTTGATGATACCGGAATGTTCACTGAACATTCCGCCCAGTGCCACCAGCATCAGAACGATGCCGTACAGCAGGGTATATTTGATCAGAAGCAGCATATCACTTGCCCTCCTTGTTCTCAGTTTTTACTTCAGCAGGGGCAGGCTCTGCGTTCACGTTGGTCTTAACGACATTCTTGGAAAGCAGTGCTGCGATCTTGCCGCGGAACAGCATGGAGAAGGCACACAGATAGATGATGATGCCGCTGATCAGATCCGAGATCTCTGCGGGGTAGTACTTGGTAGAAAGGAAGGAACCGCCGACCGAGATGTGGGAGATGAACAGTGCCGAGAACACCGTGCCGATGGGGTTAGAGCCTGCCAGCAGCGCAACGGGGATGCCGTTGAAGCCCATTCCCGGCAGACTGGTGGAGTTCAGCGGGCTCCACTGTGCCACGTTGGACAGATAGTACAGACCTGCACCGAAGCCGGACAGCGCACCTGCGATCGCCATCGAGAGGATGACATTGCGCTTTTCGTTGATACCGGCATAGCGGGCAGCGTTCTTGTTCAGACCGACCGCCTTCAGCTCATAGCCGAAGGTGGTCTTGTTCAGAACGATCCAGATGATGACTGCGACCGCGATCGCCAGGAAGATGGCGATGGTGGTGCTGTTGGTCTGGAAGAACTTGTTCAGACCAAAATCAGGGATGATGGACTGTGCAAATTCCTTGTTCTTTGCCAGATTCAGGGTGCGGGTATTACGGGAGTCATACATGGGACCGGAGCCGTTCTGATAGATGATCTCGTTGACAAAATACAGACCGATCCAGTTGAACATGATCGCAGTAATGACTTCGTTGATATTGAAGTAGGCCTTGAAGAAGCCGGGGATCGCGCCCCAGATACCGCCCAGAATAGTCGCTGCCAGCAGGCAGACGAACCAGGGCAGCTTGAGCATGATGGCGCAATACAGCGCACCATACGCACCCAGCGTATACTGACCGGCTGCGCCAATGTTGAACAGACCCGTCTTGAATGCAAATGCGACCGAAAGACCGGTCATGATCAGCGGTGCTGCGTTTGCCAGCTCTTTGCCGACACCGTAGGGTGCATCGTAGAAGCCGCCCTTCAGGATACGGACCATGCCCTCTGCCCAGGCGTGTTCGGGGTTGATGAGCAGCAGAACGATGTAGCCCACCACCAGACCGATCAGGATGCACAGCAGCGATGCCAGCACGCTGACAAGCGCATCGTTCACGCCATTGCGGGAAAGTTTTTTCTTATCCATTTGTTAGTTGCTCTCCTTTCCCTGCTTGCGTGCGCCCGCCATATACAGACCCAGCTCCTGCACGGTGGTGGTCTTGGGATCGAACTCGCCCACGATCTCACCCTCGTACATGACCAGGATGCGGTCAGACAGGTTCATAACTTCGTCCAGCTCCAGGCTGACCAGCAGGACTGCCTTGCCCTTGTCGCGCTCGGCAATGATCTGGCTGTGGATATACTCGATCGCACCAACGTCCAGACCGCGGGTGGGCTGCACTGCCACCAGCAGCTGCGGATCACGGTCGATCTCACGGGCGATGATCGCCTTCTGCTGGTTACCGCCGGACATGCTGCGCACGATGGTGCTGCTGCCCTGACCGCTGCGCACATCATACTGTGCGATCAGGCGATCCGAGTATTCGCGCACCTTATCTGCCTTGATGAAGCCATGGTTCTGGAACTCCGGCTGCCAGTAGCGCTGGAGCACCATGTTGTTTTCCAGACTATAATCCAAAACCAGACCGTGCTTGTGGCGGTCTTCGGGGATATGGCTCATGCCGCTCTTGGAACGCTCACGGATGGAGGCGCTGGTGATATCCTTGCCGTTCATCGTGATCTTTCCCTTGGAGAGCTTCTCCAGGCCGGTCAGACCATAGACAAATTCGGTCTGACCATTGCCTTCGATACCCGCCAGACAGACGACCTCGCCCTCACGCACCTTGAAAGTGACATCCTTGACAGAGTCCTTCTTGCGCTGAGAATTGTGCATGGTAACGCCATCCACTTCCAGCACGACCTTGCCGGGGTTCGGAGCCTTTTTCTCGACCTGAAGCTGAACATCACGACCGACCATCATGCGGGAAAGCTCTTCCTTGGTGGTGTCCGCAATGTCCACAGTGCCCATGTATTTGCCCTTACGCAGGACAGTGCAGCGGTCTGCGACCGCCATGATCTCGTTGAGCTTGTGGGTGATGAACAGGATGGACTTGCCTTCCTTCTTGAAACCGCGCATGATCTCCATCAGCTCGTCGATCTCCTGCGGGGTCAGAACTGCGGTCGGCTCGTCAAAGATCAAGATCTCGTTATCACGGTAGAGCATCTTCAGGATCTCGACACGCTGCTGCATGCCAACCGAGATATCGCTGATGAGCGCATCGGGGTCTACACGCAGACCGTACTTCTCGCTCAGTGCCATGACCTTCTTGCGCGCTTCCGCCTTCTGCAAGAAGCCCAGCTTGTTCGGCTCCACGCCCAGAATGATGTTGTCCAGCACGCTGAAGCACTCCACCAGTTTAAAGTGCTGGTGAACCATGCCGATGCCCAGTGCGTTTGCATCGTTGGGGTTGCGCACAGCAACCTCCTCGCCGT
>CAZUDU010000021.1:0-1846 GCA_964619455.1 uncultured Faecalibacterium sp. | reverse complement strand
CCGATGCCCAGTGCGTTTGCATCGTTGGGGTTGCGCACAGCAACCTCCTCGCCGTTTTTCAGGATCTTGCCAGCCTCCGGCTGATACAGACCAAACAGCACACTCATCAGCGTACTTTTGCCGGCGCCGTTCTCGCCAAGCAAGGCATGTACCTCGCCTTTGCGCAGTTGCAGGGTGATATCGTCGTTTGCTTTAATGCCAGGGAATTCCTTGGTAATATGGAGCATCTCGATCACAAAATCCTCTGCCAATCTGCTCACTCTCCTTTCGTGCCGTTTCGACACCTATACTATGCTGATTTTCATTATACCTGATTTTTGACCGTTTGCACACTTCTTTTTTATTTTTTGGCAAAAAGTACAGAGAAAAGTATGACTTTTATTGCATTTCTCCAATTTTTGCCGAGGTCTTTCGGCAGGCATCCCCCGTTTTTCGTCAGAAAAAAAAACAGGGTGCCCCTGATGGGACACCCTGTTGAACCTTTGGTCACGATGCAGACGGCTGTCTGCGTCCCCTATTACTGGATGTAGTTGACGGTGGTGCTTGCGCTGACGGTGGGCTTGACAGCGTCGTTATCGTTGTTGTCAACGACCAGCTCACCCTTCTGGATCTTAGCCTTCAGAGCCTCGTACTCCTCGACGGTGAAGGTCTTGAAGCCCCAGCTCTCCTCAGCGGTGGGCAGACCAACGTAGTCGCCCTCTTCCAGACCGAAGTTGCCGTTGGTGCCAGCGATGGTGCTCCACTCGTTTGCATCAATGGTAGCCAGATCGGTCTCGACAGCCTCGGACAGACCCTTCATAGCAGAGGTGATGAACGGGTTGTAGCCGTAGGAGCCTTCCTCAACGCCCTTGCGGCCAACAGCGTACTGGTCAACGTCAACACCGACGACCCAGCCGTTGTTCTTCACAGCAGCCTCAGCAGCAGAGGTCCAGATGCCGCCGCCGCAAGCAAAGACGACCTGAGTGCCGTTTGCGTACCAGCCTTCCATACGGGAGGTGATGTTTGCGTCGCCGTAGAACTGGCCGCCGTAGAAGTAGTTGATCTCGACGTTGGTGCCCAGCTCCTGAGCAGCAGCGTCAGCGCCCTGAACGTAGCCGTAGCCGAAGCGGATAACAGCGGGAACAGCCATGCCGCCCAGGAAGCCCAGCTTGTTGTAGCCGTCCTTAACGACTGCGTAACCTGCCAGATAGCCAGCCTGCTCTTCCTTGAAGGTGATGCAGTGGACATTAGCCGGAATGGTCTCGGTACCGATATCAAATGCGGTAACGTCAACAGCGATGAAGCAGGTGTCGGGGTACTGCTCGGCAGCCCAAGCCAGAGAAGCGCCGTACAGGTAACCAACGCAGATGATAGCCTGTGCGCCATCGTTGACAGCACGGCGGATCAGGGTCTCACGATCCTCATCGGTGGGATCCTCCGGGGGCAGATAGTACTCGGTGTTGTCCTTGCCCATATAGTTGACAGCAGCAGTGTAGCAAGCCTGGTTGAAGCTCTCGTCGTCGATGGTGCCGGAGTCACAGACAATAGCAACCTTGGTCAGGACCTTTGCCTCGGTGGAAGCAGCCTCAGAAGAAGCAGCTGCGGAAGAAGCAGTAGAAGATGCAGCAGTGCTGGTGGTGGTGGAAGAAGAACCACCGCAAGCAGTCAGAGCGGCAGTAGCAGCAGCAACGCCAGCCACAGCCAGGAAGTTACGACGAGAAATCATCATAAGAAAACTCTCCTTTATTTTTATAAAAAATTGCGTCTTATTATGCGCGGGCACACTTTCTGCGCTCACTATTTCAAGTATATCCCGAAGCGGTGAACGATGCAAGCGATTTCCGATTACAAAATCTTTACAAAAGCA
>CAZUDU010000020.1:0-17553 GCA_964619455.1 uncultured Faecalibacterium sp. | reverse complement strand
GCGCTTTGTTTGAACTGGTGTCTTTATTTTACAGAAAAAGAAAGGTGTGCACAAGTCATAAATCTGACGAAATATCCTGCATTTTTTGCGTCATGATGACGAATGATCGGGCACAAAAAAGCCCGCACCGAAGTGCGGGCTGAAAAGACAGAATGGATTATTCCTCAGCAGCAGGAGCGCTCAGACCATCGATAGCATAGATGTTCTTAGAGGGATCCTGGAGGACCCAGGTTGCGTAAATGTCGTTGTACTGATCATCGCCGACATAGGCAGTCAGACGGGGGTAATAACGGAAGTGGATGGTATCGGTGTTGGAGAGCGAAATATTCTGGACGGTCACCTTGGTATCGAGCGAGGTGCCCTTGTCCAGAGTCGGGTCACCAGCGGTGATAGAGAAGTACTGCGTTGCACCGAAGTTGTTGTACTTTGTAACAGTGCCGTCCTTATCCGTAACGATCATGGCAAAATTCTTGGCCTGAACCGTGAGAGCGTTGGTGCTGGTGCACTTGATGCTCATGTTGCAGGTCAGAGTCGAATTTTCGTACTTGGGAGCAGTCAGCTTATGCTTACCAATAACTTCCAGCACGCTGTCGACCTTGCCGACCGGACGGTTGGGGTTGGTCATGCTGCAACCGGTCATCAGGCTGGAACCTGCCACAGCAACGGCAGTCAGAGCAGAGAGCTTCAGAAAAGAGCGGCGAGAAAATTCCATGGACATATTTCGTTCCTCCTTCAGAGTGGAAATTCGTGATTCTGCCAGATGGCGTTTTCTATACAATAGCATGAACGCAAAGCAAAAGGCAATGCTTTTTCCAAAATAATTGTGAATGTTTTGTGCACAGGTTTGAGAAAAAGGACGGGATTTAATCAAAAATTCCGAGGCCTGATCATCAGCTGCGCAGCACGTCGGAGGCGTTCATTACAAAGGTCAGGGTCTCTTCTTCCACGAAGGTGGGGAGGTAGGTGATCTCGACCTTCTTCCAGCCGAGGGGCAGCTTGAGCATCAGGAACACATAGCCGCTGCCCTGTGCAGGCAGAACTTCAGAATCGTAGAAGCTCTGGGAGTTTGCATTGTACAGAGACATGTTGGCGCTGCACATGACACCCTCGCCATCGCAGGAGGCGACAAAGTCGGCCGTTGCGGCAGACAGTGCGGCAAAGTTTGCGTCGACATTCTCTGCGGGGGGCACAGGATACATTTCATCGATCTCTGCAACACCGCGTGCACCGATCTCAAAATCCTGCTTCTTGCTGCGGTTGGTGACGATCACGCGCACGCCGATGTATTCATAACCCTCTTCAGAGGGGGAGCCGTTCAGCTCGAAGATGCTCTGGAGCTGAACACCCAGATCGTTCCAGTTCTGGACGGCATCGCCGACCTTGACATTTTCAACGACAGTGGAGCTGCCGTTCTTCGAGCAGCCGCCCAGCATGCTTGCGGTACCGACTGCAACGGCAGCCGCACTGGTGCACTTGAGGAAATTGCGGCGGGAGATCTTGGTAGACATGGGTAGGTCCTCCTTGAACAGGTAAAAATCAAATTATTCTATTCTGGTTATACCTTTTCAGCGGGAAAGATGCAAGGGTTTTAGAGGAATCTTAACAGCATTTTCACAAGCTGTCAGCCCTCGTGCGAAAGTCCCTTGACATGCGTTTCGCTGGTCTTGACCAGATTGAGCAGGCTGGAGGTATACAGCGGGAACTCGCGGGTCAGGCTCTCGGTGGTCATGGCAAGGCAGGCGGGATCCTTGACGCCCTCGCCGCCGTTCACGTCCTCACCGGCGAGCAGTGCTTCCACATGGGCTTCGCTCATGCGCATCACTGCATCGGAATAGCCGCCCCAGCGGCGCGCATCGATGCTGAACAGGCTGGCAGCGTTGTGCGGCTCGGCCGAGTAGAGCAGACGGAACATCTTTGCCACGGCCATCATCAGATAGGTGCTGACCTCGGTGGTGAGTGCCTTGCTGTGGCACTCGCCGATCTTGGCATACAGCACGTTCAGGCTGTTGGAGATCAGCTTTTTGTTCATGGTGGGCAGCACACTGCCGTGATAGATGTTATCCTTCATCTTGTCGGGGTTGGGCAGATCCTCGGCGGAGAGCATCATACCATTGCGTTCTGCGCTGCGGCCCAGCAGATAGTCGCAGGAAACATTATAATAGTCCGCGACCCGCACCACAAAGTCCAGACCGCATTCGCGGATGCCCTTCTCATAGTGGGAGAGCAGTGCCTGCGAAACGCCGAGATCCTCAGCGGCCTGCTTCTGGGTGATGCCGCGTTCCTTGCGCAGCAGCTTGATGATACGATTGAATTCCATACTGGTTGGCTCCTCGATAATTAAATTGGCGATATCCTTGTTTTTGGTTTACAGTAGGTTGATTATACACAATGGAAAACGACTTGTAAAGCAAGAAAATCAACGAACTTTTTCATCCTTTTTCGTCATTTTCCCCAAAAGTCTTGCTGGCACTGCGGGTTGTGTGTTAAACTAAGGGTAATGGCATGGATTTTTTGCACAGGATCAGAACCGGCAGAGCCGATTTGGGTGTTCTGAAAAGGGTGAGTTTCTGATTTTTTTACGAGGCCGCTGAAAAAATCGTGAAAAGTCATTCCATCTTTGCGGAAATTGTGTTATAATCCTCTTTGCGTCTGTCCTCGCCCGGCGAACAGCTTGGTGAGGAGTGACTCGAAAAATACAAGAAATCGTAAAAGATGAGAAAGAGGACCCATAACCATGAAACTCTGCAACAAGACCCGCCTGCTCAGCGCTGCTGCGGCACTGACCATCGCTTTCAGCTGCTTTGCCCTGACGGCCTGCAGCTCCAATTCTGCACCGGCCTCTGAGGCTTCTTCTGAAACGTTCGCTGCGACCGTTGCGGTCAACGGCACCTGCGGCGAGAGCGTGATCTGGGAGCTGGATAACGGCACCCTGACGCTGAGCGGCAGCGGCCGTATGGCAAACTACACCGCACAGGATCCCGCTCCCTGGGCAGACCTCAAGGACGAGATCACTGCAGTTGAGGTGGAGGGCACCGTGACCTCGGTCGGCGCTGCCGCGTTCAAGGACTGCGCGAACCTGACCGTCGTGAACATCGCAGAGGGCGTGGAGTACATCGAGAGCGCTGCCTTCAACGGCTGCACTGCGCTGGCTGAGGCGAACATCCCGGAGAGCGTCACTTATATCAAGCTGGGCGCATTCAAGAACTGCACCGCGCTGACCGAGGTGACCATCCGCGGCAACTGCCGTCTGGATATGAACGTCTTCCCGGAGAACGTCACGGTCAACCGCTACAACTGATCCGACCGACGCAGAATATCCGCTGCCGGAAACTTTGAAAGACCTGAATCGATAGAGGTGTTTTTATGAAAACATTCAAACTGCATCTGATCCGCCACGGCATCACGTCTGGCAACTTACAGGGACTGTACATCGGCAGCGGAACGGATCTGCCCCTGTGCGATGAGGGGCGGGCACAGCTCGCCGAGCTGCAGGAACGGTTCGAATTTCCGCAGGTGAACACCGTGTTCTCCTCCCCGATGCTGCGCGCAGTGGAAACGGCGAATATCCTGTTCCCGAACGCGGAGCACCAGTTCATCGTGCAGGATCTGCGGGAGGCGGGTTTTGGCAAGTTCGAGAACCGCCCGGTCAAGGAGCTTGTCCACGACGAGGACTTCAAGCAGTGGATCACCCCCGGCTCCGGCTATCTGCCGGAGGGCGCAGAGCCGACCGAAGAGTTCCACAAGCGCTGTGCCGAGAGCCTGATGAAGCTGTTTGAGTATATGATCCGCATGGATGTGACTGAGGCAGCCTGCGTTACCCACGGCGGTGTGATCATGAGCATGCTCAGCCAGCGCGCAGTGCCGACCCGCCGCCCCGAGCAGTGGATGGCAGATCCCGGCTGCGGCTACACGGTGCAGACCGATGTGCAGCTGTGGATGCGTGACCGCCTTGTGGAAGCGATCGATATCGTGCCCTTTGGCTATGCAGATACCCTGCGCGCGCAGGAGCAGGCCGAGGAAACCGAGGCTTACGAATAAAGCCGGTAAACAAGCGGTAACAAAACTGCCATATCCCTTGACAGAAAGCGGACAATCCTTTATTGTATAAGGGAACGACTTTTCTTTTCCAAAGGAGGAACACCCCATGTCGCAATCCCTCTCCCGCCGGTCATTCCTGAAATGTGCCGGTTCCGGTGCGGTCAGTCTGGCAGCTGCTCTGCTGACCGGTGTTGCTGTTTCTGCGCAGCAGCCCTGCCTTGTGGGGGAGCCTGCGCTTTTGGACGGCAAGGCAGCTGTGGAGCTGCTGGGCTATGCCCCTGCGCAGGAGATGGGCAACGTGCTGGTCTATCTTTCGGTGGAAAATCTCTCGTCTGCACCGCTGTCGGTGGGCACGAGCTATCTGCAGAGCCGCGGGGTGCGCACCCTGAGCGATCTGTACGCTCTGGGCACCGGCTTTACGGCCCTGTGTGACGGGCAGCCGGTACGCTGCGGCAGCTTTGCCGCGCCGCTCTATGCGGAGAACGCGGCGGATGCTTCGGTGTTCACGCTGAACCTTGCCGCCGGGCGCGGCGCGCTGGTGCACTGCTTCTGTTCGGTGCCGGAAAACTGGCAGACCCTCTCGCTGACCTATCAGCCGGATTTTGCCGCCGGGTGCAGCGTGTCCTTCACGGTGCACCGCGGCGAGGACGAGGTCGCGCTGGGCGCGGTGCCGTCCTCTCTGGATGAGCTGAGCAACGTGGTGGATCTGTAACATAACACGGATAAAACGGTATGGCTTCGGTCATGCCGTTTTTCTTTTGCCGGAAAACGTCTGCTTTGTTCCGGAGGGAAGGCCATCATAAAAAAGAGATCCGGTACAAGCGACCGGATCTCTTTTTGCAATAGGAAGATGAAGTTGGCTGGGTCAGAGCACCTGCCAGTGCTTGTCCACATGGTTCAGGATCTCGCAGCCGTCCTCGGTCACCAGAACGAGGTCTTCGACCCGGACTCCGAATTCGCCGGGCAGGTAGACGCCCGGTTCGATGGAGAAGATCATGCCGGGCTGGGCGACGATCTGGCTGCTGGCGCTGACATCGCCTTTTTCGTGATCGGTCTGCCCGATGAAATGCCCCAGCCGGTGGGTGAAATACTCCCCGTAACCGGCGCTTGCGATGTGGTCGCGGGCGGCTTTGTCCAGCTCGCACAGCACGACACCGGGGCGGACAAGGCGTTCGGCAAGCTCGTTGGCTTCCCGGACAAGGTCATGGATGGCAGCGTACCTGGGGTCCGCGTGCTTGCAGAAAAAGGTACGGGTCATGTCCGAGCAGTAGCGGTCCTTCCGGCCGCCGATGTCGATCACGATGCAGTCGCCGGCGCGCAGCGGGGTATCGTCCGGCTCGTGGTGCGGGTCGGCAGCGTTGGCACCGTAGGAAACGATGGGCTGGAAGGAGGTGGATTCGCAGCCCTCGGCGGCATACTGGCGGAGGATGTACTCTGCCACCTGCTGTTCGGTCATGCCCTCCTGAATGTAGCCCATCGCCCGCTCCATCACGGTGTCATTGATCCGGGAGGAGATGCGCATCAGCTCCTGCTCGGTCTCATCCTTGCAGGCGCGGGCATTGTCCACACAGTCGGAAGCCAGCACGCAGCGGCTGCCGGGCAGACGCTCCATGAGCGGCAGCAGGAAGCGGGCGGGCCAGTCCTTGTCGATGCCGACGGGCTTGCTGCCGTCCAGATGGGCGGCAAGGATGCCCACACAGTCGTCCGTGTCAGAGAACCAGACCTGCGCAAAGGGGCTTTCCGGTGCGGGGAAGAGCTTGTTGAGGAAAAAGGTGTGCTGGCCGTCCTGACGCAGGCAGAGGGCGAACATCCGCTCAAAGGGCGCGATCTCGTAGCCGGTCAGGTACCAGACGCTGTCCGGGTCGGAGAGGATCATCTGTTCCAGCCCCATGCCGCGCATGGCGCTCAGAACACGCTGGATGCGTTTTTCATACATGGTGCTCAGCCCTCCTTTTTCAATACGACCGTCTCCAGCAGCTGCGGGGAGAGGAGCTTTTTCACGATCACAACGCCGGTCTTGAGGGACTCCACTGCGGCGTACTCAAAGCGCCCGTGGGCATTGTGCCCGGCGCTGGGGAGGTTGGGGCACAGCAGACCCTTGAAGGTCAGCATGCAGCCGTCCGTGCCGCCGCGGATGGGCGAGTGGGTGGGGTGTTCGACCCCGGCGGCTTTCATGGCGGACTCGGCAAGGTCAAGGATCTCGCGGTGATCCTTCAGCACCTCGTACATGTTGTAGTACTGATCCCGCACATCTGCCACAACGGTGCCCTCCCCGTAGCGGCGGTTGATCTGCTGCACGGCTTTGTGCAGCAGTGCCTTGCGCTCCTGAAAGCGCTCCATGCTGTGGTCGCGGATGATATAGGTCATGGTCGCCTGCTCGACCTTGCCGTGCATCTCCTGCAGATGGAAGAAGCCCTCGTAGCCCTCGGTGTGCGCAGGGGTCTCCAGCGGGGGCAGCAGTGCCTGAAACTCCATCGCAATGAGCAGGGCATTCTTCATGGTGTCCTTGGCGCTGCCGGGGTGGATGCTGAAGCCATTGACTTTAACCTCTGCCCAAGCTGCGTTGAAGGTCTCGTATTCGTAATCGTTGACCTCACCGCCGTCCAGCGTGTAGGCGAAATCGGCCCCGAAGCCCTCGACGTCAAAGTGATCCACACCGTGGCCGATCTCTTCGTCGGGGGTGAAGCCAAGGCAGATCTTTCCGTGCGGAGCGCCCTCTGCCAGCAGCTCCTCGACTGCCTGCAGTATGATGGCGATGCCGCCCTTGTCATCGGCACCCAGCAGGGTGGTGCCGTCGGTGCAGACCAGCTCCTGCCCCACAAAGTTTGCCAGCTCCGGGAAGCGGGCGCACTCCATGACGATGTTCTGTTCCTGATTCAGCAGGATATCGCCGCCTTCGTAGCGGATGATCTGGGGCTTCACGTCCTTGCCGGTCATGTCAGGCGAGGTATCCATGTGGGCGATCAGACCCACGGCGGGCAGTGCCTCACAGCCGGGCGTAGCGGGGATGGAGGCGTAAACATAGCAGTGCTCATCGCAGCGGGCGTTCGCAACGCCGAGCGCGTGCAGTTCCTCGACCAGAAGCTTGGCCATGTCGAACTGCTGCGGGGTGCTGGGGTTGACGGTCACGCTGTGGTAGTCGCTCTCGCTGTATACCTTGGCGTAGCGGATCAGGCGGTCTACAACATTATCCATAAAAAGAAATCTCCTTATTCGTCCTCCGAGAGCAGATCCTCGGGGTTCAGTGCCTTCAGCTCGTCCAGAACAAAGAGGCCGTCCTTGCGGATGAGCACATCGTCAAAATAGATCTCGCCGCCGCCGTATTCCGGGGTCTGGATCTGGATCAGATCCCAGTGCACGGCAGAGTGGTTGCCGTTGGAAGCGTTGTCGTAGCTGTTGCCGGGGGTCAGGTGGAAGCTGCCGGCGATCTTTTCGTCAAAGAGGATATCCCCGATGGGGTGGGTGATGACCGGGTTGACACCGAACGCGAACTCGCCGATGTAGCGTGCGCCTTCGTCGATGTCAAAGATCTCGTTCATGTAATCGGTGTTGTTGCTGACAGCGCTCACGATCCTGCCGTCCTTGAACTCCAGCCGGATATCCCGGAACAGGAAGCCGTCATAGGGGGAGGGGCAGTTGTAGGTGATATAGCCGTTGACCGAGTCTTTGACGGGTGCGGTATAGACCTCGCCGTCCGGGATGTTGCGGTTGCCGTGCATGCCAAAGCTGGGGATGCCCTTGATGGAGAAGGTGAGGTCGGTGCCCGGCGAGACGATGCGGACCTTGTCAGTGCGTGCCATCAGCTCCTGCAGGGGCAGCATGGCGAGCCCCATCTTGTCATAGTCCACAAGGCAGGCTTTGAAATAGAAGTCCTCGTATTCCTCGGTGGACACGCCCGCAAGCTGTGCCATCGCATCGTTGGGGTAGCGGAGGACCGACCACTTGGTGTGGTTGCAGCGCTGCGCCAGATGGATCGGCCCCCAGTAATACTGGCGGTAGCGGCGCTGGGCTTCGTCGCTGACATTGTGCCACATATTGATGTTGGTGGTGGCGCGGATATCGATGTAGGCATCCATGTCCTTCATCCGTTCCAGCTCATAGGCGGCGATCTCTGCCATGTGCTCCTCGTCTGCACCCTGAATGAGGGCGCCCTCGACGGCATAATCAAAGATATGGATGAACGGTTTGCCGCCCACGGCGTAGGCTTCCTGCACCAGTGCCTTCATCAGACCGGTCTCACTGCCGTGCAGCTCGATCAGGATCTTTTCGCCCTCCAGCAGACCGACGGCGCTGCGGATGAGGAAGCGGGCAAATTTCCGGATACGGGGATCTTCCATGATGAAACGTCCTTTCTGCTTGATTCAACGTAAAAAAGCGGGGCAGGATACCTGCCCCGCTTGCGGATGGTTTATTCCTTGTAGAGTGCTTCCAGAGAAAGTGCTTCGTTGGGTTTGGTCACAGCAGAGACTGCCAGGATCACGATGACCGAGACGGGGACAGCGACGATCGCGCACTGGATGCCCATCGGGGTGCCCAGCAGGGTCCAGAGGATGGTCGCTGCACTGCCTGCCACGATGCCCGCGATGCCGCCTGCGGGGGTGACCTTCTTGGAGAAGAGGGCGAACAGGATGGCGGGAGTGATGGCTGCACCGTACATGGTGTAGGCGGTCAGCTGCAGGGACAGAACGGTGGGGAAGTAGAGCGTCAGGGCAATGGCCAGGACGCTGAACGCCACGATGGTGCCGCGCAGCACGGTCATCTTCTGCTTATCGTTTGCCTTGGGGTTGATGTAGGCAACGTAGATGTCGTTGGTCAGGTTGGTGGCAGCGGACAGCAGATAGCTGTCAGCGGTGGTGACGATGAAGGCCATGCAGGCGCAGATCACCAGTGCGCCAAAGAGGAAGGGCAGGTAGTCCACGGACACCTGGAAGATGACGTTGGAGGGAACTTCCAGAGAGGGGTAGAGCTTGGCAGCCTCGGTGCAGACGGCGATGATGCTGACCACGACCAGAAGCTCGCCGATGAACATGCCGATGTTGGACTTCTTTGCCTCGTTGCTGTTCTTGGCAGAAGCGAAGCGCTGCAGCATGTTCTGATCGCCCAGCATCAGAGCCAGAGAGGGCAGGAAGTAGCCCAGCAGCTCAAAGAAACCCATGCCGCCGTTGAAGGATGCCTTTTCCGGGGGCAGCACAGCGCCCTGTGCGTTGGCGGCAGACATCAGGAAGGGGATGGCAAGGAAGAAGCCGCCGATCATCAGCAGTGCAGAGACTGCGTCGGAATATGCGACCGAGACCATGCCGCCGCAGACGGTGATGACCGCGATAAAGACGGTGCAGATGACCAGTGCGGCGCCCTGCGACATTTCAATGCCGCTGGAATGGCACAGCAGGACCATGATGTTGGCAGCGGCTTTCAACTGAGTGGCGAGCACGCCGACGTAAGCCAGCATGACACACAGCGCAGAAAGGATGCTGGCCGCCTTGCCGTAGCGGGCACCCATGATCGCGGGAACCGTGACCTTGTTGGTCTGGCGGACCTTGCCTGCGATGAAGTACAGCAGGATGATACCGATGGGAGGCGCTGCGAAGGTGATCGCGCCGACCCAGGGACCGCCGGTGTAAACAACACCTGCTGAACCGGTGATGCCGCCACCGCCGCACCAGGTGGCGAGCAGACTGCCGACCAGAATGATGAAGGGGATGCGGTGACCGCCGGTCACCATATCATCGGTGGTCTTCACCTTTTTGTGGGCGATGACCAGACCATAGATCATGATCAACGCCAGATAAATACCGATCGCTGCAATATAACCCATTGACAATACGCTCCTTTTCTAAAAAAAATGATGGTTTCAGTGTACTAGAATAAAGTGAGGGTGTCAAGGCGAACGGGGTGCCAAGTGCCGGATAGGACGAAAGATATTTCGTAAGATAGAAGATAGTATTTTTGAGCGCGGGAAAAGGAGCGTTTTCAGGAGATTTTTCAGAGAAAATACAAAAACGCGGCATGCAAGTGCAGCATGCCGCGTTCAGAACGTCTTTCTTGTAAGGGGGTTACTTTCGGTTCCCTCTGCACCTGGCGGCGCTGCGCCCGGCGCACAGACCGCTGCCGAACGCCCAATGCAGGTTGAAGCCGCCGCAGCTCCCGGCGCAATCCAGCGTTTCGCCCACAAAGTACAGCCCCGGGCAGCCCTTGAACTGGAAATCCGGTTCCAGCTCGGTCAGGGAGAGACCGCCGCCGGTGGTCTGCGCCTGCTTCCAGCCGCAGGGGGTCAGCCCCTCGAACCGCCAGTGCTTGGCGGCGTGCGCAAGGCTCTGCCAGCTTTGGGCGGACAGCTGGTGCAGAGGCTTATCCGGCAGACCGGCAGCCGCCCAGACTGCTTTGCCCAGCTTGGCATGGAGCAGCCCCAGCCAGAAGTCGGCAGGGCTGTCACCCGCCAGCAGCGGGACGCGTGCGGCGAACAGCGCGGCAAGCTCGCTCTTTTCCACCGAGGGGAAGAGATCCAGCTCGATGGCGGGGGATTTGGGCGCCCGGCCGGGTGCGAGCAGACCGGACAGCTGCATGATGCAGATGCCGGACAGACCGTAATCGGTGAACTGCACCTCGCCGGTCTCGACTGCCAGCGGCTTGCGCCCGTCCAGCAGGGTGGCGCTTGCCTTGGCACGGATGCCCGCAAGGGCTTTGTTGGGCTTTGCGCACTGCAGGGCGGTCAGGCAGGGGTAGAGCGGTTCCAGCCTGCCGCCGCACTGTGCGGCAAATTTGGTGCCAAAACCGTCGGTGCCGAATTGCGGACCTGCGTTGCCGCCCATCGCACAGACGACAGCATCCGCGCGCAGAGTCTCGGTCCTGCCCTCGGTGCCCTCGCACAGCACGACATAGCCGCTGCGGTTCTGGCTCAGCGTCTGCACGGTGCAGCCTGTGCGCAGTTCCACGCCCAGCTTTTCAGCATGGTGTTCCAGCAGTGCCAGAACGTCGGCTGCCTGATTGGAATACGGGTAGACTCGCCCGGCTTCATCCGTGCGGGTATAAAGCCCCAGCGTGCGGAACCACTCCAGCGGGGCGGCGGCATCGGCGGCAGCCAGCAGCGGACGCAGCGCGGCGGCATCGGCGGTGAAGTACCGCTCCGGTGCGATGGCGGTATTATCCAGATTGCAGCGCCCGTTGCCGGTGGCAAGCAGCTTTTTGCCGCAGCGGGGGTTGCGTTCCAGCACGGTCACCCGTGCGTGGGGGGCGGTCTGTGCCGCACCGATGGCAGCGGCAAGCCCGGCGGCACCGCCGCCTAAAATCAGGATCTGCATCACTCTGTCGGCTCCTTTCGTGTTGCAAAAATGTGGCTTTATTGTAACATAGCCCGCGCCGGAACGCAACGCTCGGCGCAGGATGTGCCTGTTTTGTGCGGTGGAACAAGGTATAAATTGCCCGGAATGACAGATACTAGGGATATCGCCCAAGGAAAGACCAAAACGAACAGGAGGATACCAAGTATGAAAGCAACCGGGATCGTAAGACGCATCGATGAGCTGGGGCGGGTGGTCATCCCCAAGGAGATCCGCCGCACCCAGCGCATCCGCCGGGGAGACCCACTGGAGATCTTTACTACGGGAGATGGCGAGGTCATTTTTAAAAAGTATTCCCCCATCGGGGAGATGAGCGGCATTGCCGCGCAGTATACGGAGGTGCTCAGCCGCAGCTTTGCGCTGACAGCCTTTGTGGCAGACCGGGATCGCATCCTGACCGCCAGCGGTACCGGCAAGCGGGAGCTGGTCGATCGCAGCATCAGCCAGCCGCTGGAAAAGCTGATGGACGCGCGCAAGCCCTACCAGAGCGCCGGTGAGCCGGAAAAGGCACTGCTCCCCTGCGAGGGTGCAGCAAGAAACCTGCTGTGTGCGGCACCCATCATTGCGGCGGGGGATGTGATCGGCGCAGTGGGGCTGCTGTGCGAGGATCGCACCGCCCAGCCGGATGCCGCACAGATCAAGGCGGTGAACGTAGCGGCGGCATTTCTGGCAAAACAGATGGAAGAATAAGTTCATCAGAGCGGCGTGACCCTTTTGACCTCCTCGCTCTCTCAGTCACCTGCGGTGACAGCTCTCCCGAGGGGAGAGCCAAAAAGCGTTCGCGCTGCCTTTCAAGCTCTCCCATCAGGGGGAGCTTTTTTGTTTATGACAGAATTATGAATCTTTCAAAACTTTTTTGGGAAGCTATTGACAGCGTTTGAAAATTGATTATAATGGTCTTAGCACTCAGGAACAAGGAGTGCTAAACAAACCGAAAACCAAGTAAAGGAGGCGGGCGCTGTGACGATGGATGCGCGCAAACAGCGGGTCTTACAGGCGATCGTAGCGCTCTATGGTCTTGAGGGCGAGCCGGTTGGCAGCGGTGTATTGGCAAACTACTTTGACATGGCAGTTTCCAGCGCGACGCTGCGCAACGAGATGGCGGCGCTGACCAAGCTGGGTCTGCTGGAGCAGCCCCACACCAGCGCGGGGCGTGTGCCCAGCGCCAAAGGCTACCGATATTATTTGGATCATCTGCTGACGGACGATCAGCCGCTGGATCGTGTGACGCGGGCGCGTGTGGACGCAGTGTTCGCAAGCCTTGACCACGAGCCGGATAAGCTGGCACAGGGCGCCGCCAAGGCGCTGGCTGCCATCAGCGGCTGTACCGCAGCGGTCAGCACCCCCTGCGCCGAGGATCTGTGCGTGGCACATTACGAGGTCGTGCAGGTGGGCTTGAGCGCCGCGGCGGTGCTGGCAGTCACGACTGCCGGTTACGTCCGCACCCGTGTGGCGCGGGTGCGCAGCGGTCTTTCCCGCGAGAAGGCGGAGGCACTTGCCGCACTGCTGAACCGCAGCCTGACCTTTGTGGCACCGGTGGATCTTTCCTCCCGGCTGCTGAGCGGGCTGTGTGCGCAGATCGACCCGGAGCTTGTGCCGGTCATCAGCGCGGCAGCAGCGATCTTGCAGGACTCTGCAAAGCCCCATGTCTATCTGGGCGGCGAGCAGCACCTGCTGGAGTGGCAGCAGCTCGATGGCAAGGTGGGCGATATCCTGACCCTGCTCAACGACGAGGAACAGGCGGCACGCCTGATCGCACCGCCCAAGGGGCGCAACGAATCGGTGCTGCTGGGCGAGGATCTGGAACCGCAGATCCCCGGCATGTGCATCGTCAGCGACCGCTATCTGGTCGGCAGCGGGCTGTGGGGCAGCATTGCACTGATCGGCCCGACCCGGATGCCTTTCCAGACCCTGATGCCGCTGCTGAGGCTGTTTGCCGATGAGCTGGGCGAGGGTATGAGCGGAAAACGAAAAGACACCCCACAGGCTGCCGCACCCCGGCGGACTGTGATCTATAAGGAGGATCTCGAATGAGTGAAGAGACCAAAAAGACTGCTCCTGCGGAAGAAACGCAGCAGCCGGAGACCTGTACCGAACAGCCGGTAGAGGAAGCGGCAGAGCAGCAGGCGGCTGCACCTGAGGCAGAGCCGAAAGACGATAAGAAAAAGGAAGGCGGCTTCTTCAACAAGAAGAACCGCGAGATGGAAGCGCTCAAGGCAAAGCTGGACACCGCCGAGCAGAACGCTGCTCAGGCAAAGGAACAGCTGCTGCGCATGGCTGCCGAGTACGACAACTACCGCAAGCGTTCCTCCCGCGAGGCTGACCAGAAGTTCAACGACGGTGTTTCCTTTGCGGTCAACCAGATCATCCCCATTCTGGACACGCTGGAGATGGCAGCCAACGCTCCCACCACCGATGAGAACTACAAAAAGGGCGTGACTATGACGCTGGACAAAGCCGCCAAAGCACTGGCCGCGCTCCATGTGGAAGAGATCGAATCTCTGGGCAAGCCCTTTGATCCCAACTTCATGAACGCCGTGCAGCAGATCCCTGCTCCGGACGGGCAGGAGAGCGGCACCGTCATCACGGTTTACCAGAAGGGTTACAAGCTGGGCGATAAGATCGTCCGCCATGCGACCGTTGTGGTGGCAGAATAAATTGCAGCACCTCCCGCAAGGGAGCTGTGATAGATCGTTCAATCACTTATCAAGTATCATATAAACAAAATTTGTTCTTTATTTTGAGAGGAGCTTTTTTATGAGCAAGATCATTGGTATCGACCTTGGTACTACCAACAGCTGCGTCGCCGTTATGGAAGGCGGCGAGCCTGTCGTCATCGCAAACTCTGAGGGCGCACGCACCACCCCGTCTGTTGTCGGCTTCACCAAGACCGGCGATCGTCTGGTCGGTCAGGTCGCAAAGCGTCAGGCGATCACCAACCCCGAGAACACCGTTGCTTCCATCAAGCGCTATATGGGCACCGATCACAAGGTGACTCTGACCGGCAAGGAGTACACTCCCCAGCAGGTCAGCGCAATGATCCTCCAGAAGCTGAAGGCAGATGCTGAGGCATATCTGGGCGAGACCGTCACCGAGGCAGTCATCACCGTTCCCGCATACTTCAACGACAGCCAGCGTCAGGCAACCAAGGACGCAGGCACCATCGCAGGCCTGAACGTCCGCCGTATCATCAACGAGCCCACCGCTGCTTCTCTGGCATACGGTCTGGACAAGGAAGAGGACCAGAAGATCATGGTCTACGACCTGGGCGGCGGCACTTTCGACGTTTCCATCATCGAGATGGGCGACGGCGTGACCGAAGTCCTGGCAACCAACGGCGATACCCGTCTGGGCGGCGACGACTTCGACGAGCGCATCATCAACTGGATGGCAGATGCATTCCAGTCTGAGAACGGCATCGACCTGCGCAAGGACAAGATGGCAGCACAGCGCCTGAAGGAAGCTGCTGAGAAGGCAAAGATCGAGCTGTCCAGCGCAATGAGCAGCCAGATCAACCTGCCCTTCATCACCGCTGATGCGACCGGCCCCAAGCATCTGGATATGACCCTGACCCGCGCAAAGTTCAACGAGCTGACCGCAGATCTGGTCGACCGTACCCTGATCCCCGTGCGCAAGGCTCTGCAGGACGCAGGCCTGCGTGCTTCTGACCTGAAGAAGGTCCTGATGGTCGGCGGTTCCACCCGTATCCCCGCTGTCTACGATGCAGTCAAGAAGGAACTGAACTGCGAGCCGTTCAAGGGCATCAACCCCGACGAGTGCGTTGCAGTCGGCGCAGCCATCCAGGGCGGCGTTCTGCAGGGCGATGTCAAGGGCCTGCTGCTGCTGGACGTTACCCCGCTGAGCCTGGGCATCGAGACTCTGGGCGGCGTTTGCACCAAGATCATCGACCGCAACACCACCATCCCCACCCACAAGAGCCAGGTGTTCTCCACCGCTGCAGACAACCAGCCCTCTGTTGAGGTCAACGTCCTGCAGGGCGAGCGTGAGTTTGCACGCGACAACAAGAGCCTGGGTGTCTTCCATCTGGACGGCATCGCTCCGGCTCCCCGCGGCGTGCCTCAGATCGAGGTCACCTTCGATATCGACGCCAACGGCATCGTGAAGGTCAGCGCAAAGGATCTGGGCACCGGCAAGGAGCAGAACATCACCATCACCGCTTCCACCAACATGTCCAAGGACGACATCGACAAGGCTGTCAAGGAAGCAGAGCAGTTTGCTGCTGACGACAAGAAGAAGCGCGAAGAGGTCGATATCCGCAACGGTGCAGACCAGATGGTGTTCCAGACCGAGAAGATGATGAAGGAGAACGGCGACAAGCTGCCCGCAGATGTCAAGGCTGACGCTGAGGCAAAGCTGGCAGACCTGAAGACCGCTGTTCAGTCCGGCACGGTCGAGGACATCAAGGCAAAGCAGGAGGCTCTGAGCCAGGTCTTTGAGAAGATGTATCAGGCTGCCGCTGCTGCTCAGCAGGCTGCGGGCGCACAGCCCGGTGCAGAGGCCGGCGCAAGCCAGGCACAGCCCCACGATGACGGCGTTGTGGACGCAGACTTCAAGGAAGTCTAAGTTGTAAAAAGCAGTCCTCTCCCCGCCGACCGGAGGGAGAGGGCGTATCATGCAAAAGCCGCTCCGGTTTTACCGGGGCGGCTCTTGCTGGTTATAGAGACTCTGGCAGCCTTGGCTCCCCCTTTGGGAGAGCTGGCGAGCAAAGCGAGACTGAGAGGGCGGGGATGGCAGAAAAATCTCCTCCTCTCCGTCCTTGCTGCGCAATGCCGTACAGGTGTGAGGAGAATAGCAGAAAGACCCACCGGGAAGTATGCCCGGGAAGGGTGTTCCCGGAGAGGTGAGTGGATATGGCACAGGAAAAGCGTGATTATTACGAGGTGCTGGGGGTATCCAAGACTGCGAGCGATGCCGAGATCAAAAAGGCATACCGCAAGCTGGCAATGAAATACCACCCGGACTACAACCCCGGCGACAAGGAAGCCGAGGAAAAATTCAAGGAGATCAACGAAGCGAACGAAGTCCTCTCGGACGAGAAGAAGCGCCAGCTTTACGACCAGTACGGCTTTGCGGGCGTTGATCCCAACTATGCAGCACAGAACGGCGGCGGCCCCGGCTTTGGCGGCTTTGGCGACGGTGTGGATCTGGGCGACATCTTTGGCGATATCTTCGGCGGCGGTTTTGGCGGGTTTGGCGGCAGCAGCCGCAGCGCAAACCCCAACGCCCCCCGCAAGGGTCAGGACATCCGGGTGCGCATCACCCTGAGCTTTGACGAAGCGGTGCATGGCTGCAAGAAGAACATCACCATCACCCGCCAGCAGGAGTGCACCGAGTGCCACGGCACCGGCTGCGAGGCAGGCACCAGCCCGGAGACCTGCCCGGATTGCGGCGGACGCGGCTTTGTGCTGCGCCAGCAGCGTACCCCGTTTGGCGTGATGCAGACCCAGCAGCCCTGCTCCCGCTGCGGCGGAAAGGGCAAGATGATCAAGAACCCCTGCAAGTGCTGTCACGGCAGCGGCAATGTCGCAAGCAAAAAGACGCTGGAGGTGTCCATCCCGATGGGCATCGACGACGATCAGAGCTTTGCACTGCGCGGCATGGGCGATGCAGGCACGAACGGCGGTCCCGCAGGCGATGTGATCGTAATGGTCACCGTCCGCCCCGATCCGCTGTTCCAGCGTGACGGCTACGATGTGTGGGTCACCGTGCCCATCACCTTCAGTCAGGCAGTGCTGGGCGACAGCGTGACCGTGCCTTCCATCGACGGCAAGGTGGAGTACACTGTGCCCGAAGGAACCCAGAGCGGCACTACCTTCCGCCTGCGCGGCAAGGGCATCCAGTATCTCAACGGCCGTGGCCGCGGCGATATGTACGTCAAGTGTGAGGTCGAGATCCCCAAGAAGCTGAACAAGACCCAGCGCGAGGCACTGAAGAAATTTGAAGGCACTTTGAAGGAAGAAAACTACGAAAAACGCAAGGGCTTCTTCAAAAAGCTGAAGGATATGTTCCATAACGACTAAAGAAAAAGCGCTCTTCTGGCAACAGAAGAGCGCTTTTTTGTGCGTTAACGGAAGATGCGGATCACGCCGTGCTCGTTGAGATACCGCAGAGGCGACCCCGGTGGCAAAGCCCATGAAGGAGACCGACAGGCTGGAGA
>CAZUDU010000019.1:0-17887 GCA_964619455.1 uncultured Faecalibacterium sp. | reverse complement strand
CCGTCAAGGTCACCATGACCTTCTCCGACAGCGCTGTGACCGATGTTGTGGTCGACACCTCCGGCGAGACCGCATCCTACGGCGCTGCTGCTGCCGATGAGCTGCGTGAGCAGCTGATGGCTGCCGGCACCGCTGAGATCGACGGCGTTTCCGGCTCCACCATCACCTCTGACGCGGTCATGAAGGCTGCAAAGAGCTGCTACGCTCAGGCAAAGGGCGAGGCTGTTGTGACCAGCGTTCAGCTGCCTACCGGCGACGAGAACGATTGGCTGGGCAAGGAGCCTGACATCGACGAGGCAGCCATCACCGAGACTGTTGAGACCGATATCCTGATCGTCGGTGCAGGCAACGGCGGTATGTTCGCTGCTGCTTATGCTGCTGCAAACGGCCTGAACTTCCGCATCATCGAGCAGAACGGCAACGTGCAGGATACCCGTCACTGGGTCGGTGCGGTGGACGGCTTTGGCGCACAGGCACAGGGTATCAAGATGGACCGTGCAAAGCTGCTGAGCGAGATCTCCCGCTATACTTCTGGTCGCTGTGATCAGCGCGTGGTCAAGACCTGGATCAACGAGTCCGCTGAGATGATCGAGTTTGTCCGCCAGATCATGGAAGACAAGTACGGCGTCAAGATGGTCTACACCTACGGCGACGAGGCAAAGTGGCCTGCTGCAAATGCAGAGCACAACACCGACTATATGTACCCGGAGATCGAGTACACCTACGACCGCAGCACCGGCGCTGCCCGTAACGAGCTGCTGCTCCAGTACATCGAGGAGCTGGGCTACGGCGTTGATTTCAAGACTGCGCTGGCAAAGCTGGAGAAGGACTCCAGCGGCCGCATTACCGGCGTGATCGCACAGAGCACCGAGGATGACCACTTCATCCGCTACAACGCTTCCAAGGGCGTTCTGCTGGCTTGCGGCGGTTTCCCCGGCAACCCCTACATGATGGAGCAGCTCGATCCGCTGGGTACTTCCGTCATCACTGCATGCTCCTATTCTCCCGCAGACAAGGGCTACGGCATCCGTGCGGCTATCTGGGCAGGTGCAAACTTTGACAAGGAACCGGCTCCCATGCTGTTCGACCGTGGTCTGGTCGCTCCCGGTGTGGACTCCGGCTATGTGGAAAGTGACACCGCATTCGGCGGCAAGGCATTCCCCGGCACCGTCCGTCAGTACAACCTGGGCAGCCAGCCGTTCCTGAAGCTGAACCGCAACGGTGAGCGCTTTGCAAACGAGAGCAGCCCCTACAACGATATCTCCTACGCTTCTGCACACCAGCCGGGTCACGTTTACGCTGTGATCCATGACGCAAACGTGGTGGAAGACGTTGCCCGTTTCCACACCATCGGCTGCTCTGCCATGAGCCGTGCAAGCGGTCAGGGTCTGCTGAAGACTATCGAGGCACAGGTCGAGGCAGGTCTGGTCTTCAAGGCTGACACCGTTGAGGAACTGGCTGATAAGCTGGGTTACACCGGCGAGGCAAAAGAAACCTTCCTTGCAAGCATCGAGCGTTACAACGAGCTGTACGACGCACAGGAGGATACCGATTTCGGCAAGCCTGCTTACCGTCTGAGCGCTATCAAGACCGCTCCCTTCTACGGCTTCTGGCTGGGTGCTTCTCTGCTGTGCACCGAGCAGGGCATTGCGATCAACGAGAAGGGTCAGGCTCTGGACACCGAGAACAAGCCCATGGAGGGCCTGTACATCACCGGTGATATGGCGGGTTCCTTCTTCTCCAACAACTATCCCTGCCTGATGGCTGGCGTTGCAATGGGGCGTACCCTGACCTACGCAATGAAGGCGGTCAAGCAGATGGCTGGTCTGGAATAAGTTTTCCGCTGAAATGATCTTTAAAATATAAAAAACAGCCTGTATCTGGTTGCATGGGATGCACCGGATGCAGGCTGTTTTTGTGTTTGCGGGCAAGTGGGATGTTGACATTTCAACAAGTACGTGTTATACTTCACTTGTTGAAATGTCAACAAGAAGGGGAGGGCTGTATGCAGCAGCGATTTGAGACGTTCACCATTCTGATCAACCGGATCAGCCGTAATATCCGCAAGATCAAAAATCAGGAAATGGCGGAGTATGATCTGCGCAGCATTCATGTTTCCTGCATTTATTATCTTTATGGGATGCCCTGCCTGACTGCGACCGACCTTTGTGAGCACTGCGGGGAGGATAAAGCAAGTATCTCCCGTGCACTGGAGTATCTGGAAACGAACGGATATCTTACCTGTGAAGTGTCCGGGGCGAAGCGCTACAAAAGCCGGTTCACTCTGACTGAAAAGGGGCAGCAGGTGGGCCGTCAGATCGCAGAAAAGATCGACCGCGTTTTCGCGCAGGTGGGAGCAGTGCTGACCGAGGAGGAACGTGAGATCTTTTACAGCGCACTGACCCGGATCAGCAAGGGACTGGATCAACTGTCGGAAAGCGGAATGAAGTAAGGTGAAATGATGAATCTTTTAAAAGCGTTCTATTGCAGAGCATTCCAGACGGTTTTCCGTCTTGCATTGCCGTTTTTGCCGTACCGAGAGCCGAAGATCCTGCACGATTGCGGGGAACTGGGGCAGGTCGTATGCGCGAAACGGCTGAAGAAGGTGCTGATCGTGACCGATGCCGGTATCGTCCGCAACGGATTGACCGAGCCGGTGGAAGCGGCCCTGCAGGAAAATGGCGTTGTCTATGTCCGGTATGACCAGACCGAGGCGAACCCAACGGTGCAGAACGTTGAACAGGCACTGGCGTGCTATCATCAGAACGGTTGTGAGGGGCTGATCGCAGTCGGCGGCGGTTCCTCGATGGATTGTGCCAAGGCAGTGGGAGCGCGGGTGGTCTATCCGCGCAGGACGGTGGGGCAGATGAAGGGCATCCTACGGGTGCTGCGCCCGCTGCCGCTCCTGATCGCGGTGCCGACCACTGCGGGGACCGGAAGCGAGACGACCCTTGCTGCGGTCATCAAGGATCCGGAACGGCAGCATAAATATGCCCTGATGAGCTTTCCGCTCATCCCGCATTATGCCGTTCTGGATGCGTCGCTCACGGTATCGCTTCCGCCGTCCCTGACGGCGCAGACCGGTATGGATGCGCTGACCCATGCGGTGGAAGCCTATCTGGGGCGTTCGACGACCCGGCAGACCCGTACGCTTGCACTGGAAGCGGTGCAGCTGATCTTTGCAAACCTTGAGACGGCTTATCGGGACGGCAGCAACACCGCGGCACGGAAAGCGATGCTGCTTGCGGCCTACAAGGCGGGGGCTGCGTTCTCCAAGTCGTATGTGGGCTATGTCCACGCGATCGCACATTCTCTGGGCGGGCAGTACGGCACACCGCACGGGCTTGCCAATGCGGTCATCCTGCCCTATGTGCTGGAGGCCTATGGCGAGACCGTACACCGGAAACTGCATCAGCTCGGTGTTGCAGCGGGCATCTGCGCGGAGGAAGAGCCGGACGCCTTGGCGGCGGCGCGGTTCATTGCAGCCATCCGGGCAATGAATGCACGGATGGACATCCCGGAAAAGCTGCCCGGCATCCGGCGTGCGGAGATCCCGGAGCTGGCACGGCGCGCCGAGCGGGAAGCAAACCCGCTCTACCCGGTACCCAAGCTGATGACCGCCGAAGAGCTGGAATATTTTTATCATAAAATTGCAGATTGGAGCAGTTCGTATGACAAAGCAGCAGATCGAAGCGTTGCTTGAAAAACAGCGCGCGTTTTATCGCAGCGGCGCGACCATCCCGGTGGAGTTCCGCATCGAGCAGCTTAAAAAGCTGTATGCGGCCGTCCAAAAATACGAGGACGAGATCGGTAAAGCCTTGCAGAGCGATCTTGGCAAGAGCCCCTACGAGAGCTTTATGTGCGAGAGCGGACTTGCATTGACTGAGATCTCCTATATGATCCGCAATACCCGGAAGCTGGCGCGGCGTCAGACGGTGCATACCCCGCTGGCGCAGTTCGCATCCCATAGCTTCCGCCAGCCGATGCCTTACGGCAATGTGCTGATCCTCAGCCCATGGAACTACCCGTTCCTGCTGAGCATCGACCCGTTGGCGGATGCTATTGCAGCGGGCAACACGGTACTGCTCAAGCCCAGCGCGTATTCCCCGGCAACGAGCAAACTGGTGGAAAAGATCGTGCGGGAATGCTTTGCGCCGGAGTATGTGGCAGTCGTGACCGGCGGCAGAGCGGAGAATACCGCCCTGCTGGAGCAGAAGTTCGATTTCGTCTTTTTCACCGGAAGTCAGGCGGTGGGCAAGGAGGTGCTGCGGCATACCGCAGAGCACCTGACCCCTGCCGTGCTGGAGCTGGGCGGCAAAAGCCCCTGCATCGTGGACGAGAGCGCAGACCTGAAGCTTGCTGCCAAGCGGATCGTCTTTGGCAAGTTCCTCAACTGCGGGCAGACCTGCGTGGCGCCGGATCACATCCTGTGCGCGCAGTCGGTCAAAGATGCGCTGGTGGCAGAGCTGTGCGAGCAGATCCGCCAGCAGTACGGCGAGCACCCGCTGGAAAACGCGGACTACGGCAGGATCATCAACCAGAAGCATTTTGAGCGCCTGTGCGGGCTGATCCAGCCGGAGAAGATCGTGTGCGGCGGCGGCACCGACCCGGAGCACTGCCGGATCGAGCCGACCATCATGGACGGCGTGACCCCGGCGGACCCTGTGATGGGCGAGGAGATCTTCGGGCCGATCCTGCCGTTGCTGACCTACGACAGCTTTGATGCACTGGTGCAGCAGCTCAAAGCCGGGGAGAAGCCCTTGGCGCTGTATCTTTTCTCTCACGATCAGGAGCACATCGACCGTGCCCTGCGGGAGCTGCCCTACGGCGGCGGCTGCATCAACGATGTGGTCATCCACCTTGCCACCAGCGAGATGGGCTTTGGCGGTGTGGGAGAGAGCGGCATGGGGGCCTACCACGGCAAGGTGGGCTTTGAGGCGTTCTCGCACACAAAGTCCATCGTAGACAAAAAGACATGGCTGGATCTGCCCATGCGCTACCAGCCCTACCACAGCAAATTGTATGAAAAGCTGCTGCACCTGTTCCTGCGGTGAGCAGCTACGGAGAAAAACAAATGACGAAAAACAAAATGACCCGTATGAAAAAATTACTTGGCAGAACGGCGGCATTGCTGCTGGCCGCAGCGCTGGTCCTGGGAGGGGCGGTCTATGCCGTATGGCATGAGGAGCTTTCGACCCTTGCAAGCATCGAGCTTGTGAGAGAGCGAAACGACGCACATCAGGACGGTGCAGTTTATACCATGCAAGTCAAGGGCGGCTTTTATCTGGATGAGTTCGTTGCACAGGGCGGCGTGAAGAGCGATACCGAACTGATCGATTTTGTGACGAATAAGATCACCAAGGGCCTTTTGAAGTTGACCATCGAAGATCCTGAGATCGGCTGCTCTTCCTTTACCGCAAATGCAAAGGACGGTGATGTGCTGTTTGGCCGGAACTACGATTTTTCCAAGACCAACAGCTGCATCGTTTTTACGGAAGCGAATGAAGGGCGGCACGCCTCAGTCTCGAGCGTTGACCTGCAGTTTCTGGGCATCGATGTGGACAAGGATCTGAATGGCTTGATGGATAAGATCACCTGTCTGGCGGCGGCGTATGCCCCGCTGGACGGCATGAATGATGCGGGAGTTGCCTGCGGGATCTATATGACCTATCAGGGCGGGGAACAGACCGTGCCCACCGATCAGAACACGGACAAACCGGATCTGACCTCCACCACCCTGCTGCGCCTGATCCTGGACTATGCAGATGACGTGGAAGAAGCGGTGGAGATCGCGCAGAGCTATGATCTGCACGACTCGGCAAGGACCTCTTATCATTACATGGTGGCAGATGCCAGCGGAAAAAGTGCGATCCTGGAGTGGACGGCGGGAACAGACACGACCGATAATGATGGTGCGGCGCGTACGCTGAAAGTGATCTATTGCGATGCCGATGATGCGATTGGCACACTGGAAGCGCAGACCGATCTTCAGGTCGTGACCAACTTTGTGCTGCAGCCGGGCTATTATGACGGCGCGGCAGAAACGGACAAGAAGGGATTTGACCGCTATGGATGCCTGAGCGAAGCATTGCAGGCGGCCAAAGGTGTAGTGGAAGATGAGGAACAGGCAATAGAGATCCTGAGCCTTGTCGGCAGACGGAGCTGGAACAATGATGACAGCAATGCCTGCACCGTACACAGCGCTGTTTACAACCTGACCGACCGCACGATGCTGTGGGTCGCGAATGAGAACTATGATGATCCGACCGCGATCTTCCGGTTCGGCTTCTGAAACGGCATAAGAAAAAGGCACTGCCCATTACAATGGGCAGTGCCTTTTGACGTAATTGAGGAGTTAACCGGGGTAGCGGCTCACCTGCAGCAGCTCTTCTGCGCGACGGACTTGCTCCGCCGTGGGCGGGACAGCGTCCGGGAGAGGATAGGAGATGCCGAGCTTCTGCCACTTGAACAGACCCAGCGTGTGGTAGGGAAGGACCTCCACCCGCTGCACCGTCTTGAGCGATGCGATGAACTCCGCAGTCTTGCGCAGCCCCTCTTCGTCATCGGTTAGACCGGGCACCAGTACGTGGCGGATCCACAGCGGAACACCCAGCTCCGAGATGCGGCGCGCCATCGCCAGAATGTTGGCGTTGTCCTTGCCGGTGAGAAGGCGGTGGCGTTCGGGGTCGATCTCCTTCAGGTCGAGGATGACAAGGCTGGTGGAGCGCATCAGCCGGTCGAACGCGGCAAGATACTCCGGATCGTCCGGGCGGAACGGCTGCCCGGCGGTGTCCAGAGCGGTGTGCACGCCCTTGGAACGCGCCAGCTCAAAGAAGGCGGTCACAAAGGGCATCTGGCGCAGCGGCTCGCCGCCGCTGACCGTAATGCCGCCCTTTTTGCCCCAGTAATTGCGGTAGCGGTAGACCCGCTGGAACAGGTCGTTCACCGTCCATTCGGTGCCGCCCTCTCCCCATGTTTCGGGGTTGTGGCAGTACTTGCAGCGCAATGCACAGCCCTGCAAAAAGACGACGAACCGCACGCCCGGCCCGTCCACCGAGCCGAAGCTCTCCAGCGAGTGGACGATGCCGATGGGATCAGAGTGCACCATGGCAGGTACGGGCCAGAACGTCCATCTGCTGCTCGCGGGTCAGGTCGATGAACTTGACCGCGTAGCCGGAGACACGGATGGTGAAGTTTGCGTACTCTTCCTTCTCGGGGTGCTCCATTGCGTCCAGCAGCTTCTCCTTGCCGAAGACGTTGACGTTCAGGTGGTGTGCGCCCTGATCGAAGTAGCCGTCCAGCACCTGAACGAGGTTCTCGACCTGCTCAGCCTCGCTGTGCCCCAGAGCCTCAGGGTTGATGGTCTGGGTGTTGGAGATACCGTCCAGTGCCCAGTGGTAGGGCAGCTTTGCGACCGAGTTCAGGGATGCCAGCAGACCATTCTGCTCTGCACCGTAGCTGGGGGTCGCACCGGGAGCGAACGGAGTAAAGGCAGCACGGCCATCGGGCAGAGCGCCGGTGTACTTGCCGTAAACAACGTTGGAGGTGATGGTCAGGATGGAGGTGGTCGCCTCGGAGTTGCGGTAGGTGTGGCGCTTCTTGATCATCTCCAGGAAGGTGCGCAGCAGCCATACGCCGATCTCGTCTGCACGGTCATCATCGTTGCCGTACTTGGGGAAGTCGCCCTCGGTCTCAAAGCCGACCGCCAGACCGGTCTCGTCACGGAGGACCTTGACCTTGGCATACTTGATGGCGCTCAGAGAGTCGATGACATGAGAGAAGCCCGCGATGCCGGTGGCAAAGGTACGGCGCACATCGGTGTCGATCAGAGCCATCTCAGCTTCCTCGTAGTAGTACTTGTCGTGCATGTACTGGATGAGGTTGAGGATGTTGACATACAGGCCGGCCAGCCAGTCCAGCATCTGAACGTACTTGGGCAGGACTTCATCGTAGGTCAGGTACTCGCTGGTGATGGGCGCGTAGTTGGGGCCGCACTGCTCGTGGCTCTTCTCGTCCACACCGCCGTTGATGGCATACAGCAGGCACTTTGCGAGGTTTGCACGTGCGCCGAAGAACTGCATCTCCTTGCCGGTCTGGGTCGCAGACACGCAGCAGCAGATGGAGTAGTCGTCGCCCCAGACCGGCTTCATCACGTCGTCGTTCTCGTACTGAACGGAGCTGGTGGTGATGGAGATCTTGGCAGCGTAATCCTTGAAGTTCTGGGGCAGGGCAGAGGAGTACAGAACGGTCAGGTTCGGCTCCGGTGCGGGACCCATGTTTTCCAGCGTGTGCAGGAAACGGTAGCAGTTCTTGGTGACCATGCTGCGGCCGTCCATGCCGATGCCGCCGACTTCCAGCGTAGCCCAGACCGGGTCGCCGGAGAACAGCTGATTGTAGCTGGGGATACGCGCAAACTTGACCATGCGGAACTTCATGACCATGTGGTCGATCAGCTCCTGTGCCTGGACCTCGGTCAGGGTACCGTTGTCCAGATCGCGCTGGATGTAGATGTCCAGGAAGGTGGAGATGCGACCCACGCTCATTGCAGCGCCGTTCTGAGTCTTGATCGCAGCCAGATAGCCGAAGTAGAGCCACTGGCAGGCTTCCTTGGCGTTCTTAGCGGGCTGGGAGATGTCGTAGCCGTAAGCGGCAGCCATCTTCTTCATGCCCTTCAGCGCGCTGATCTGGCGGGCGATCTCCTCGCGCAGGCGGATGACCTCATCGGTCATGGTGCCATCGCCGCAGTTGTTGAAGTCTTCCTGCTTGAACTGGATCAGAGCGTCGATGCCGTACAGTGCCACACGGCGGTAGTCGCCCACGATACGGCCGCGGCCGTAGGTGTCGGGCAGACCGGTGATGATGTGGGTGTGGCGTGCCTTCTTCATCTCAGGGGTGTAAGCGTCAAACACCGCCTGATTGTGGGTGCGGGTGTAGTCGGTGAAGATCTTGTGCAGCTCTGCGCTCGGCTCGTAGCCGTAGGTGGTGCAGGCCTGCTCGGCCATCTTGATGCCGCCGTAGGGCATGAAGGCGCGCTTCAGGGGCTTGTCGGTCTGGATGCCAACGATCTGCTCCAGATCCTTCAGCTCTTCATCGATGTAGCCGGGACCGTAGGAGGTCAGGCTGCTGACGACCTCGGTCTCCATATCCAGAACGCCGCCCTTGGCGCGCTCTGCCTTCTGGAGCTGCTGCAATGCGCCCCAGAGCTTGTTGGTCGCTTCGGTCGGGCCTGCGAGGAAAGACTCATCGCCGTTATACGGAGTGTAGTTCTTCTGGATGAAGTCGCGAACGTTGACTTCTTCCTTCCAGATGCGGCCCTCAAAGCCGGCCCACTGCTCAAAATTGATCATTGAAACCTCCTAGAATGGTCAAGGTTGAATTCAAAAGTTAGAATTGACTAACTTCTTCTGCTTGAAAAAACCGCTTTCTGCGGCATTCGGGAATTTAAATGGGGTATGAGCTGTCAGACGAAGGGAACTTGCGTCTCTACCCGGCAGCCTCCGTTACTAGAATAACAAAGATGTATCCAAAAAGCAAGTTGGAAATCAGTGGATTCTAACCAAACAATACTGGTGTGATTTGTGAAAAGTGCGAGAAACTGACGGAAAAGAACGAAAAAAGAAAAGTTTTCAGGATTTTTTCAAAACGATACTTGACACGGCAGACAAAGTGTGATATCCTCTTGTCACGGAAGGGTTAGATAAAACTAACCGCCGCGAGAGAGCTGCTGCAACAGCTCTTTTGACCAAACTCTATTCCTCCATTCCATTCTCTTTTTGACTTGGGAGCGCAGCAGGACATGCGCTCCGTGCGCGGCACAGGGCGCTCTGGTACAGCCCTCTGTGCAGATCAAAACAAAAACGGGACGCAGCGGTCTTGACCACCGCAGCGCCCCGATTTTTGTTTTTGCAGAAGAAAATAATACGATTTGTTAAGAGTGTTTTGAAGGCGAACCTGATAAAATCGTTTACCAAAATGCGGATTTATTTGAGCTGGTTCAGCCGCTTCTGCGCAAAGAAGAAGCCCACAGCGCTGGCGGCGATGACTGCATAGTAGCTGGCGATGCGGTAGAGCATCAGCACGCTCATCGCTTCGCCCTGCGGCAGAAAACTGCCGAATACCAGCAGGAATGCTGTCTCGATGGAACCCATGCCTGCCACGTTGGGCAGTGCGTTGGAGAGGAAGAGCATCAGGCTGGACAGCAGCTGTACCTGCCCGAAGCCCAGCGGGGAAAGCCCCATGAACCGGATGCACAGGTACGGCAGGCAGAACAGCCCGAACAGCTTGACCGCCTGCAATGCCATCAGCAGCACGCAGCGGCGCTTGTCTGCCAGCAGGCGGCGGCTCTCCTCGCCCAGAATGTCAAGCTGCTCCTGCCACGAGGCGCGGCGCTGCTGCCACTTTTCGGTCTTGGGCAGGTAGCCCAGCAGCCAGCGCGCGAGATTCTGCACCAGCGGCGAAACGCAGATCAGCACCAGCGCCGCAATGATGACTGCTACCACGAGATAGGCGAGCGGCAGGTAGTTCATCACGCCGCTGGTATTGGCGGCGAGCCACTTGTGCTGGAACAGCAGCATCACGCTGGCGTACAGCAGAACGGTCGTTTTGTGGAAGACATATTCCAGCGTCATCAACCCTACGCCGGGACCCACCGGCAGCCCGCAGCGGTAGAGGTAGTAAGTCTGCATCGGTACAGCACCAGCGCCCAGCGTGATCACGTTGCCAAAGGTGCCGTACCACGCGGCGTCCATGCCTTGCCGGAAAGTCAGCTCCGGGACGCGGCTGCGCACGATGACCCACGCCACCACACCTTCCATCAGCGGATAACTCAGGCCGATCGCCAGCACTGCGAGCACCTGCCACAGCGAGAGCCGGGCAAGTGCGGAGGTGATCTCGCCCCAATGATCCTTGAACAGCAGCACGAGCATGCCGGTCAGTGCCAGCAGGACCAGCAGTGACAGGATGGATTTTTTGCGGGAAGGCTGCTGTGCGGTGGGTTGATTCATAGAACGATGCGCTCCTTTCGGGGATAGGAAGATTTTGTTAAAAAATATTATAACACGCCCGAACGAACGCTTTGTGAACAACGGTAAAATTTTTTTCATCTTTTTGCCGAGAATGATAAAAGAGATAATACTAATTGGATAAAATGGATAAAAATAAACAGAAAAAGCATCTGCGATGTACTCCGTTTGCAAACGAAACGGATCGAACATCGCAGATGCTTTTTGGTTTATTCTGGCTCAGGCATCCGGTTCCAGAACGCCCAGTTCCTGCACAAGGCGGGTGAGGGTGGAAACAAAAGCCTGATCGGTGTAATAGGTCTCGTACAGCTTCCGGCAGTCGGCGTGCATCGCGGCGAGCTGCTCCGGATGCTCGATGGCGTGGGCAAGGAGCTTTGCAAGCTGTTCGGGGTCATCGTCCCGGTAGACAAAGCCGTTCATCCCTTCGGTGACCAGCCCGGCGGTGCCGGTGTGCTCCGAGACGATGGCGGGCTTGCCGAAGATCAGACCCTCGGTCACAAAGGTGGGCATGGGGTCATCGCGGGAGGAGCAGACCACACAGGCACACTGATCCATCAGGGATTTGATCTCCGGGCGCTCCAGCCGCTTGCGGTAAAAGACCGTGTTGGGGTAGTCATCGGTCAGGGAACGGACGGCATCGGTCATCTCCTGATCGCACGCCTTGCCCACAAAGAGGAAGGCCGCTTTTTCCCGGACGGAAGCGGGCAGCAGCCGGATGGCATTGCAGAAGATATCCTGTCCTTTGCGCGGCTCCAGTGAGCCGACCGTGACAAAAAGCGGGCGGCCGCCGGTAAAGCTCAGATCATACGGCTCGAATGCGTCCTGTGCGTAGTCCGGCAGGCCATAGATGAGCTGCTGGATCGCAAAGTCCGGGCGAACGGTGTGCATGGCGGCGGTGGCATGGGAACCGACCGCGCAGACCTGTACATTTTCCGCAAGGGTCCGGGGGATCTGGTGAGCGATGAAGGGGTAGCCTGCAAAGGCATCATGGAGCCACCAGAGCACCGGAACAAAGGAACCGTTCAGGGCGTTGACCAGCCCGGCGGCGACCACTGTATTGGCAAGCACGAGGTCTGCGCTGGTGGCAAGCCCCCACAGAGAAGAAGTGTGGACGCAGTTGGCGCGGGTGACGACCGCAGCCCCGGCATCCAGAAAGAGCGGCAATGCACCTTCGTCCGAAGGTCCGAGCACCACGACCTCAAAGCCGAGGCTGCGCAGCACCGGGATGGCGTTGACCAGCACGATGGGCGCACCGGTCATGGTCAGCTCGTGGCTGAACACCAGCGCCCGCTTGCCGTGGGCGGAAAATACATCATCAGCGCACAATTCCCGGCGGAACCGGATCAATGCCTGCGGGATGCGGTGGCAGCATTGCGCCATTGCGGTGGCAAGGCGCAGCAGTTCGGTCACGCTGTCCTTGCCGCGGGCGGTGGCGCGCACACGCTCCAGCAGCTCCCGCGAGACCAGTGCACACCGGCTGCAGGGGATATGCTGGGTGCTCAGGTAGAGTGCTGTGGCACCGTCGAAGCCATAGGCGGCATCGCAGACGGCAAGATCTGCGCCGCTGCGCAGTGCGTCTGCAAAATAAGAGAGCGCCGTGGGGGTCAGCTCAACATCTTCACTTGTCAGCAGAACACCCTCCACCGAGGGGGTCAGCTCGCCTTCCAGCCGGGTCACCAGCCGGAACTTGCGGTGAAGTTGATCTTCCAGCGTATGTGCCAGCGCCGGGTGCCGCCCCGGTGCGTAGATCAGAAGATAGGTGTCCTGTGTTTCCAGATAAGGCTGTTTGGGCAGCTGCTTGCGCTGGAGGGGGCTATAACTGCTGTACATCGTTACTCTCCTCTGCTCTGGCTGCGGTGGAACAGCTTGGTCACGGCGCGCAGCGGCGCGGTCAGCCGCCAGCTTCGGCTCTGACGCAGATTATGCAGGGTGTCCTCATAGACCCGTTCGTTCTCCGCGAGCTGGGCACGCAGCTGTGCGATCTCCCGGCGGGAGCATTGCAGCATCTCGTGGACATCCTGTGTGCTGGTCTCGTTTTGGCGCTTGAGGAGCTTCATCCCTTGCAGCAGGGCACGGCCGGGTTGCTCTTTCAGGAAGCTCTCCAGAGGATAGTAATGGTAGGTCACCGCGAACCTCAGCCCTTCGGTAAAGGCGGTGGGGATCTCCAGCAGGAGGTTCGGGTCGGTATCAAGGAACAAAAAGCCGCCGTCCCGCAAGGCAAGACCGTTGGCAGCATGGCAGCGCAGCCGCTCGTCCGAGAAGGTCAGATCGGTGATGCAGCAGGCAAGCTCGCCGGGATCCAGCCGGAGCGCGCGGGCATCGGTGGGCAGCACAAAGGTCGCAGAGACCTCGTGGGTCAGCTCGTTGTAGGCTTCCTCGGCAACGGTCAGGCATTCCCGCTGGCAAAAGCCGCTGCCGGAATCGTAAAACAGCTGGGGCAGGACAAGATCGACCGGCGCAGTGCCGCCGCTCTGTTTGGAAAGCTGCTCCTGACACAGCAAAAGCTGCTGCTCCAGCGCAAGGCAGCGCTGCGCCAGCTGAGAAACGCCCTCGTCCGACAGGCGGAGCTGCTGCTCCAGCTCAAGGACACGCTCCTGTGCCGCAGCAAGGGTCTTGGGGGCTTCGTGATTCATGATGACGTCCTCCTACGATTTCAGATACTCATGCCGCAAGGCGGGAGATCAGTGCTGTGGGGGATAAACGCTGCGCTCTTTTTTGCGCCGCGCGGAAAATAACCGGATGGAGATCTCCCGGCGCAGCTGCAGCAGTGCGCAGATCAGTGCAATGGAAAGGATGCTGATGAGATATTGCAGCAACAGACCCAGCATCGGGCGGTCTGCGAATTTTGCCGCAAAGAGATACCACGGGATAGCGATCAGCTCCACTGTGTGCACACAGAAGATGTGCAGCGAGCGGCGGCCGACGGCTTCCAGAGCATGCACGATCCGGCCGCTGTGCTGGTTCCAACGCAAAAACAGCCGGATGAAGAGCAGACCCGCCGCGCCGTCCAGAAAGATGCTGACCGGCCCCAAAGACCACTGTGCCATCGAAACACAGTCGGTGCGCTGGGTAGCAAGAGCACCCACTGCGATCAGAACCACGCTCGCCCAGAGCAAAAGCTGCATCCGGCGGGAGAGCGGCTGATCCAGCCAGTGGTTCTTTTTGGCAAGGAATCCAAGGTACAGGTACGGTACGATGACCATGCCCTGTGTGATGCAGAAGGGCAACTCCCACGCAAGGCTGGTGCCCCAGCCCAGCAGAGCGGTGCCGATCACTGCCCAGTTTATGTAGTTTTCCGGGAAGATATTCAGGATCAGATCCAGCAGGATCCAGCCCACCAGCAGGGCGAGCAGATACCACATCGGCCCGCAGGAGAAGAACTCCTGCCCGAAGTAGGAGGCGGTGTGGGGCAGACCCAGCAAAAAGCCGCCCAGTACCTTGACCGCTTCACCTACCGTGCCGGGCAGGTAGCCAAAGGTCTTATAATGAATGATAAAATGCAGCATGCAGGTGAAAAAGGCTGTCCAGCAATAAGGCTTGAGCAGGCTGGAGAGCTGCTGGTGGATGCATTTTTTGAGCGAACGCTTGCGGAAGCCGTAACCACTGGCGATAAAAAAGGCCGCCATCAGGCTTTCGCGGTAGATGAAGGGAAAAAATGCGGTGAGCGAAAGCCCGCCGGAAACATCCAGCGGGTAAAGCTCGGCGGTGTGTGCCAGCACGATGGCAAGCATGCCCGCACCTTTGAGCAGATCGAACATTCCAATGGAGTTGACGGTGCGGGGTCTGGTTCCTTCCACCATAATAAATGGGTCCTTCCTTGCGCCGTACTGCCCCGGTCGGAACGGGCGCTTTTTTGTATTTTTTGGTCAAAAATGATAGAATTCAAAACTAGTATAATGCTTTTTATAGATACTGTCAATTTTGAATTGCGGCTGCCGGGGCGGGCAGATCGCAGACTGCCATAAAAATTGTAGCATCGAAAAGGTCGTTTTGCAACGAAAGGGAGAAATTGCATGGCGGCCGTGCAATATATGCAAGTTTTAATTGTCAATTTTGGAAATCAAACATTGCGAAAAGTCTTGAATTGCGCAAAAGAGTGTTGTATACTGGAAACAGTTCCCTGAAAACCCGACAAGAAAACTCAAACAACGGAGGCAGAAATGGTCACTTCACTGTATCAATCTCTTTGTAATATGGAAACGATCTATGCGGACCGTGTGGCGATCCGCTATTATGATGAAGCAAAGCAGGGCGTTGCGGAGGTGTTCTACCGCCAGTACGCCGCAGACCTGCGCCGCTTCGTTGCATTTTTGCGCACCAAGACCGAAAACGTGCAGGGCAAGCGGGTCGCGATCCTGGCACGCAACAGTTACCAGTATGTCATTGCCATGTACGGCACGGTCATCGCAGGCGGCGTGGCTGTCCCGCTGAACATGGGCAAGGACTGGGATGCCATCCAGTACGAGCTGGATCTGGTGGAGCCGGTCTGTGTGCTGCACGACGGCGAGTATCTGGAGCGCGAGGGCGCACTGGCAGAGCACTACGGCGACCGGCTGGAAAAACTGGACGCGTTCACCGAGTATGAGCCTGCACAGGATGTGACCGAGGTGGAGGATCTATCCGCTCTGGCGTTCATCATGTTCACCTCCGGTACCACCGGGCGCAGCAAGGGCGTGATGCTCAGCCAGAAGAACCTCTTCGCGGCAATGCCTGCGTTCCTCGATCCGTTCGATGATGTACGCCGCATGACCGATTGGGATCCGGATACTTTCTCCTCCCTGTCGGCACTGCCAATGTTCCATATTTCGGCGATGACCAGCCTTGTTTCGTGGAGCATCACGGGTCACTGCATCAACCTGTGCAACGACCTGAAGTATTTCTACCGTGACCTCGGCGCGATGCGCAGCGATGTCATGGCGGTCGTTCCGGTGCTGCTCAAGAGCATTTATAAGGATGTCATGAAGGATCGCCGCGAGCGACTGAACGGTCTGCGCGTGCTGACCTGCGGCGCGGCCATGTTTGACCCCCAGATGCTCAAGGATATGATGGACAAGGGCTTCTTCATTGCGCAGATGTACGGTCTGACCGAGACCTGCGGCGACGGTGCGTGGAACTCCTCGCAGGAAGAAAAGTACCTGACCAGCGTGGGACATGTGGACCGCAGCTGTGAGTATAAGATCGACGGCGGCGAGCTGTGTATGCGCGGCGAGCCCATCATGATGGGCTACTATAAGGATCCGGAAGGCACCGCAGAGGTCATCGATGCGGAGGGCTGGTTCCACACCGGCGATATCGCACGCGTGGAGGATGACGGCTATATGTACCTGACCGGCCGCAAGAAGAATGTCATCATTCTGGACAGCGGTGAGAACGTCAGCCCCGAAGAGCTGGAAAAGCTGCTTGCGCCCTGCACCGAGATCCAGGAGTGCATCGTCAAGGAAAAGGATAAGAAGATCGTTGCCATGATCTACTGTGCACCTGAAAAGCAGCAGACTGTGCAGGACTTCGTGACCGGTGTGAACCGCTCGCTGGCAATGTACAAGCGGATGACGGTGGAATTCTCTGCCCAGCCGCTGCCCCGCAATGCGACCGGCAAGCTGGTGCGCTGAGACCTTACTGATTCTACAAATCGAATAGCAGGAAGGTGATTCGGATGATCGACAATGTATATGATCTGATCACGACCAACATGGAGCAGCGCTATGCGAACAACGTTGCGTTCCGGTTTTATGATGCGGAAACGGACACCGTTACGGCGATCCGGTTCGGCGACTATGCAAAGGACATCCGCCGCGCGGCGGCATATTTCCGCGCAACGGTGCCGGGCATTCAGGGCGGCAAGGTCTGCCTGCTGAGCAAAAACTGCTATGAATACGCGGTCAATACCTTTGGTGTGATGATGGCGGGCGGCGTTCTGGTGCCCATGAACCAGCGCAAAACCTGGGATGAGCTGGAGTACGAGCTGGGGCTGGTGGAGCCGGTGGCGATCCTGACCGATGGAGAGGACTACGGCTGCCGCGACCTGCTGGAAAAGCATTATGGCGCACTGCTGCGCCCGATGGATGGCTTTTCCGGATATGAGCCGGGGCAGTTGAGCCGCTGCATCGACCCGGACGCACTGCTGGTGCTGATGTTCACCTCCGGCACCACCGGGCGCAGCAAGGGTGTGATGCTCAGCGAGCGCAACTTCTTCTCGACCATGCGGCTGCACGTGCAGATCGGTGAGAGGATGTGCGGGCAAAGGCAGGATCCGGCGCTGGTGGTCAGCCAGTTCACCGTGCTGCCCATGTTCCACCTGGGGGCGTTCATCTGCTTCTTTTCGTGGCCGATGAAGGGCTGGGGGCTGAATGTCAGCAGCGACATCCGCAACTTCTACCGGGACATCCAGAAAATGCCCAGCGAGGTCATGGCGGTCGTGCCGGTGATCCTGAACTCGCTCCACCATGATGTGATGCGCGGGCGTCAGGAACGCTTGGGCAAGCTGTGGGTGCCCATCTGCTCCTCTGCCATGTTCGACCCGGCGGTGTTGAGCGATATGGCGGCGCACGGGATGTTCGTGGTGCAGACCTATGGCAGCACCGAGACCTGCGGCGATGGTCTGGTGAACTACGCACAGGATGCAGAGCATATCGGTGCCATCGGTCACCCGGACGATCACTGTGAGTACAAGCTGGAGGACGGCGAGATCTGCATGCGGGGCGACAGCGTGATGCTGGGATACTACAAAGACCCCGAAGCGACTGCCGAGGTCATCGATGCGGAGGGTTGGTTCCACACCGGTGACCTTGCCCGTGAGGACGAGCAGGGCTATTATTTTCTGGTCGGGCGCAAGAAAAATGTCATCATTCTGGACAGCGGCGAGAACG
>CAZUDU010000018.1:0-18209 GCA_964619455.1 uncultured Faecalibacterium sp. | reverse complement strand
GCGCTTTGCCGCCTTTGCCGAGCGCTGGATCCCACTGGAAGAAGGCTATTTTGCCGCTTTCAACATTTTTAAGCAGGCGAACTTTATCCTTGACACGACCGAATGAGCGTTCAGCCTTACCGGAAGGAGGTGTCTGATTGGCATACAGCGAACTGGTCAAAAACTTTGAGAAGATCCGCAGCTACATGCGGGAGTTTTACGTCTACGGTTTCAAGAGCCGTACCGAATACGATACCCGGAGCGCCCGTTCGTATGACGATGAGCGGCGGCGGATCGCAAGCTGGCTGGGGGAGTATATGCGTTTTACCCAGACTGCGGACGGCAAAAACGTTTTTCTGTCGGTCGACAGCCGCGCTGTCCACAAAAACCCCTTCTATCGGGCATGGAAAGCCAAAAGCTTCACCGACGGAGACATCACCCTGCACTTTGCGATCTTTGATGTGCTGTACACACCGGAGATCCACATGAGTCTTTCCGAGCTGATCGAGGCCATCGACCAGCGGCTGGGTTCCTCCATGACCTTTGATGAATCCACTCTGCGCAAAAAGCTGAAGGAATATGTTGCCGAAGGCATCATCCAGACCTCCAGAGAGGGGCGGCGGGTGTTCTACCGCCGAAGTCCTGACACCGATCTGAACGCACTGGGCGAGGTCATCGATTTTTTCAGCGAGACCGCCCCCTGCGGGGTCATCGGCTCCTTTTTGCAGGACAAGCTGCCCGCACGCGAGCCGCTGTTCTCCTTCAAACACCACTACATGACTCAGGCGATGGACAGCGATCTCCTTGCGATGCTCTTTGACGCCATCCAGCAAAAGTGCTCCGTCACGGTCAAGAAGCTTGGCAAACACGAAACGGCCTGCAAAACGCTCGACCTCGTCCCGCTCAAAGTCTACATCAGCGTCCAGAACGGGCGTCAGAACCTCATTGCCTACAACAAGCAGGCTCACCATCTCAGTTCCTACCGGCTGGACTACCTGTCCGGCCTGCGGCTCGGCTCCCCTTACCCAGAATTTGATTCCCTGCGTGCCGAGCTTCGCCGGATCGAGGAGCACATGTGGGGTGTGAACTGCCGGTGGAGCTTAAAACATCTGGAGCATGTGGAGTTCGAGGTGCAGTTCGGGGAGGATGAAATGCACATTCCCCGCCGTCTGGAGCGGGAAAAGCGCTGCGGGCAGGTCGAGTGGATCGACGAGCACCACTGCCGCTTTACGGCAGAGGTCTTTGATACCAACGAGCTGGTGCCATGGATGCGCACCTTTCTCTCCCGTATCACACGGATGAACCTCTCCAACCGGACGGTCGAGGATCGCTTCAAGGCCGATCTGCGGGAAATGTACCGGATGTACGGCATCGAAGGAGGCTGCACCGATGATCTTCAGTGAATTATATTCGGTCTATTACAGCACGGTCGCGCATATCCTTGAAGCGGCGTTTGACCCCAACGTGACCGAAAAAGACCTGAACCAGTGCGTGGTCGAGCACGCCTTTTCGGAAAGCGTGCTCACCATCCTGCCCGCACTGCGCTCCGGCCGGTGGCCTTTGCTGAACGAGGATCTTTCTCCCGTCCTGCACCACAAGCCCACTATGCCGCTGACCACGCTGGAAAAGCGCTGGCTGAAAGCCATCGCAGCAGACCCCCGCATCCGGCTGTTCGGGGCTGAGATTCCTGCCCTGGAAGATGTCCAGCCCCTGTTCACCCCGGAGGACTACCGTCTCTACGACCAGTATGCCGATGGCGACCCCTTTACCGATGAAGCCTACATCCGCAATTTCCGGCGGATGCGTGAGGCGATCCAAAGCCGCCGCCCGGTACGCATCACGATGGTCAACCAGAACGGCCGGGAAAGCCGCTTGCGCTTTTATCCCCGGAGCTTTGAATACTCCTTGAAGGATGATAAGATCCGCATCCATGCAGATGGATGCCGCTTCCGGACGTTCAACCTCGCACGGCTCACCGACTGCCAGTTCTATAACGGCTCCGGCCCATGGAATTTTTCTCCACCGGAGGAGCAGCGCAAGGATCTGACCCTGCTTATCACAGACGAGCGCAACGCACTGGAACGGGTCATGCTCCACTTTGCGCATTTTGAAAAGCGTGCCGAAAAGCTGGAGGACGGCCATTACCGCCTGCATCTGCGTTACTACGAAAACGACGAGACCGAGATCGTCATCCGGGTGCTCTCCTTTGGGCCGTGTGTCCGGGTTTTGGAGCCGGAGAGCTTTGTTCAGTTGATCCGCGACCGGCTTCTTTCCCAAAAAAGCTGCGAACTTCGATGAGTTCGCAGCTTTTTTTCCGTGATAAACCGGGCAGACTGCTCTATAATACAGTCAAGAGATGCGTACAGCGACCCGCTTTTATGAAAGTCATCGTTAGGGCTTGCGGCCCGCGATCTAAAAAAGCATCTCGTTCCAAAGACGCTCACAGCAACTCATAGAATCGAAACCATCTTTTGCCGGTCACCGGCGCCTGCACCTTGTGTGCAGCTTTCCACAGGGTGAAAGTCCCTGTATGATGATACTGCGTCTTGTTTTTTATTCAAATCCGAGCGGAAAGGAGTCTGTCTCATGTTCGAGATCCAGGGAAAATTCAATACTGCTGTTTGTTATGCCGCCGTTGTAGAGGAGGAAGCTGTAGAACAGATCCGCCGGATGTGCGACCACGCGTTTACGGAAGGCTCCAGGATCCGCATCATGCCGGACGTCCACGCCGGTAAAGGGTGCACCATCGGCACCACCATGACCATTCTGGACAAGGCCGTGCCCAATGTGGTCGGGGTGGACATTGGCTGCGGGATGTACACAACCGCCCTCGGTGCGGTCGAGATCGATCTGGAAGCCTTTGACGCTGCCGCCCATGCCATCCCCTGCGGGCGGGAGGTCTGGGAGAGGCGCATCGAGCGTTTTGACCTGACCGCTCTGCGCTGCTACCGGGAGCTGAAGCAGACCAAACGTCTGGAGCGCAGCCTTGGTACACTGGGCGGCGGCAACCACTTTATCGAGATCGACACTGCCGCCGATGGCAGCAAGTTTCTGGTCATCCACTCCGGCAGCCGCAATCTGGGCAAGCAGGTAGCCGAGTATTACCAGGCCCTTGCAGTGGATCTGAACGCCGGAAAAGCAGACTACTTTGAAAAGCGAGAAGAGCTGATCCGCACCTATAAGGAGCAGGGACGCCGTTCAGAGATCCAGTCTGCACTCAAGCAGCTGGAATCGGCGTGGGAAGCAAAAGAGCCGACCATGCCCGCCGACCTGTGCTACCTCTACGGCAGCTATCTTGCAAATTATCTGCACGATGTCGAGATCTGCCAGCAGTTCGCCAAGCGCAGCCGGGAGCTGATGGCAAAGATCCTGCTGGAGCGCACCGGGCTGACCGCTCAGTCTGCGTTCCACACCATCCACAACTACATCGACACCAGCGAAATGATCCTGCGCAAGGGTGCCATCTCTGCACGCGAGGGTGAGCTTGTGCTTATCCCCATCAATATGCGGGACGGCTGCATCCTTGCACGCGGCAAGGGCAACCCGGACTGGAACTTTTCCGCTCCGCACGGTGCCGGGCGGGTCATGTCCCGGACTGCTGCCCGCCAAAAGCTGGATCTGCAAAGCTATCAGGATGCCATGAATGGCATTTATACCACCACTGTCAACGAGTTCACCCTTGATGAGGCCCCGATGGCCTACAAATCCCTTGATGATATCCTCTCTGTGATCGATGAGAGTGTGGAGCTCATTGAGGTGCTGCACCCCATCTACAATTTCAAAGCGGCGGAGTAATTCTTCTGCGCCGTTTTTTCAAAGGAGGGAGTCCGATGTTGCGATATCTTCAGCAGGAAGCAAACCTCACCGCCACAGAAAATGGCGCGCCCGCCTATCAGACGACCGGTTCCTTTTGTCTGGATCTGTTTGCAGACATCGGCGCCATCCGGTCCGCACCGGAAGCGGAGATCACCGCCCGTTTTGCCAAGGCCTATGCCGAAGACCGCGATCTTGCTATGAAGATCCTGTTTTTCGGCCGGGATGTGCGGGGCGGTCTGGGCGAGCGGCGGGTCTTCCGGGTCATCCTGCGCTGGCTGGCAAACCACGCGCCGGACTCGGTGCGCAAAAACCTCGCTTACCTGCCCGAATACGGACGCTTCGACGATCTGCTCGCCCTGCTGGAAACCCCTTGCGAAGCGGATGCTGTCCGTTTCATCCGGGCGCAGCTGGAGCAGGATCTTGCCTCTGCGGGCAAGATCTCGCTGCTGGCCAAGTGGCTGCCCTCGGTCAACACCTCCAATAAGGAAACCGTGCGGCTGGGCAAGCTCCTTGCCAAGCGTCTCGGTATGACCGACGCGCAGTACCGCAAGACCCTGAGTCAGCTGCGCCGCAAGCTCCACCTGCTGGAAAATCACCTGCGGGAAAAGGACTACACCTTTGACTATGCACATCAGCCCTCTCAGGCCATGCTCAAGTACCGCAGCGCCTTCTGGACGCACGATGCTTCCCGCTATTCGGAGTTCCTGCATCAGGTCCAGCAGGGCAAAGCCGCCCTTCATACCGGCACACTCGCACCCTATGAGATCGTGCGCGCCTGCCTTTACACGCAGGACAGCTCCCCCGAAAGCAGCCTGAGCCTTGACACTGCATGGAACGCACTGGCGAACTTTGCCGGAACGGAGAACGCCCTTGTTGTCGTGGACGGCTCCGGCTCCATGTATTCCGGCGGCAGCCCCAGCCCCATCACGGCAGCGCTTTCGCTCGGTCTTTACTTTGCCGAACGGAACACCGGCGCGTTCCGGGATCACTTCATCACCTTTTCCCGTTCGCCGCAGCTGGTCAGGATCTGCGGGAACGACATTACAGAGAAAGTCTGGTTCTGCACCCGGTACAACGAGGTGGCCAACACCGACCTGATGGCCGTCTTTGAGCTGCTGCTCCGTACCGCCGTCCATCATTCTGTTCCGCAGAGCGAGATGCCCTCCCGGCTTTACATCGTCTCGGACATGGAGTTCGATACCTGTGTAATGCACGCAGACAAGACCTGCTTTGAGGCCGCCAGGCAGCGCTTTGCGGAAAAAGGCTACCGTCTGCCGGACATCGTATTCTGGAACGCTGCAAGCCGGAACGGACACCACCCCGTCACGCAGAACGAACAGGGCGTTGCGCTGGTCTCCGGCTGCACGCCGCGCCTGTTTGCAATGGTCGCAGGGGGCGAACTTTCTCCCCGCAAGGTCATGATGGAGATCCTCCGCTCCGAGCGTTATTCTCCCATTGCCGCATGACCCGCGTAAAAAGCCCCTCTGTGTCGTGAGACGCAGAGGGGCTTTTTGAATTCTATGAACTTACTTATTCTTGTACATATCCTGATAGTAGTTCTGGTAATCGCCGCTGGTGACGTGTGCCATCCATTCCTCATGCTCGAGGTACCAGTCGATGGTCAGCACGATGCCCTTTTCAAACGGGGTCTCCGGGTACCAGCCCAGATCGTTTTTGATCTTGGTGGGGTCGATGCCGTAACGGCGGTCATGCCCCAGACGATCTTCCACATGCTTGATCAGCTCTTCGCTGATGCCCTCGTCCTGCAGGCGGTCGTGCAGCTGCTGGATGATGGTCTTGACGATGAAGATGTTGGGGCGCTCGTTGTGGCCGCCCACGTTGTACACCTCGCCGACCTTGCCGCCGTTTGCGACCATATCGATGGCCTTGCAGTGATCCTCGACATACAGCCAGTCGCGGACCTGCATGCCGTCACCGTAGACCGGCAGCTGCTTGTGCTGCTTGACATTGTTGATCATCAGGGGGATGAGCTTTTCCGGGAACTGATAGGGGCCATAGTTATTGGAGCAGCGGGTAATGTTGACCGGCATGCCGTAGGTGTCGTGGAACGCCTTTACGAACAGATCCGCGCTCGCCTTGGAGGACGAATAGGGGCTGTGGGGATCCAGCGGCGTGGTCTCCATAAAGAAGCCCTCTGCGCCCAGTGCGCCGTAGACCTCATCGGTCGAGACCTGAAGATACTTCTTGCCTTCCTTCCAGGTCTTTTTCTCCGCATCGTACCACGCTTCCTTGGCACGCTGAAGCAGGTTGACCGTGCCCATCACGTTGGACTGGACAAAGATCTCCGGGTTCTTGATGCTGCGGTCCACGTGGCTCTCCGCGGCAAAGTTGATGACGTAATCGAAATCATACTTCGCGAACAGTCCTTCGACCAGCTCCTTATCGCAGATATCGCCCTGCACAAAGACATGGCGGGGGTCGCCCTCCACGTCCTTCAGGTTCTCCAGATTACCCGCATAGGTCAGCTTATCCAGATTGACCAGCAGGATCTCCGGGTATTTCTTGAGCATATAGTGCACAAAGTTGGAACCGATAAAGCCGGCACAGCCGGTGATCAGGTAAGTTTTCATGTTGTCTCCTTAGTCCTTCATCCCGTTGTCGCCGTCCCAGTGGGCAAAGAAACACGCCAGTGCATCCTGCCAGGGGCGGACATCGTTACCAATGGTGCAGCGCAGCATCCGGTTGTCCAGCGCGCTCCACTTGGGGCGGTCGGCGCTTTCCGGGTGCTTTGCCTTGTACTCCTCGCTGGTGCAGGGGGCAACGGTCGCATCCACACCGGACAGGCGGATGATCTCGGACGCAAAGTCGTACCACGAGCAGACCCCCTCGCCGGTGCAGTGGTACAGACCGTACTCATGGGTCACGCACAGGTGCAGGATCTCGTGGGCAAGATCTACCGCGTTGGTGGGGTTGCCGCACTGGTCGTTGACCACCTCCAGCTTACCGAACTTTTTGCCCGCGTTCACGATGGTCTTGACGAAATTCTTGCCGTAGTAGCTGTACAGCCATGCGGTGCGCAGGATAAAGTGGCGGTGGCAGAACTGCTGCACGTATTTTTCACCCATGAGCTTGGTGGAGCCGTAGGCACTGATAGGTGCGGGCTGGGTGGCTTCGTCCTGCGGGATGCCTCCGTTCTCTCTGCCGGAAAAGACATAGTCGGTGGAAACATGCACCAGACGCGCACCGATCTTTTCTGCCGCCTGCGCCAGATTGCGCGGGCCGAGGGCGTTTACTTTGAACGCCGCATCGTGGTTGGTCTCGCAGCCGTCCACGTTGGTGTAGGCAGCGCAGTTGATGATGACATCCGGGCGGTTGCGGCGGATGAACTCGTCCACCATCTTGTAGTTGGAGATATCCAGCTCCGGCAGATCCACCGGGATGACCGTTGCACTGAGCAGCTTTTCCGGGATAGGGCCAAGCTCGCTGCGGCCTTCCCGCAGCTGCTTGAGGATCTCGGTGCCCAGCTGCCCCTTGCAGCCTGTGACAATGATCTTCATACGATCTGTTCTCCTTGTATCAGTATCTCAGTTTGCCGTCAGCAACATTCTTCAGGTGCTGACCGTAGGGGCTCTTACCGTAGCGCTCGGCGCTTTCCAGCAGTTTTTTGCGGTCGATCCAGCCGTACTTGAAAGCGATCTCCTCCGGAGCGCTGATCTTGATGCCCTGACGCTTTTCGATCATGCGCACGAAGTCTGCCGCTTCCACAAGGCTGTCCATCGTGCCGGTGTCCAGCCATGCAAAGCCGCGCCCCAAAAGCTGAACGTCCAGCTCGCCCTTTTTCAGGTACATATCGTTCAGTGTGGTGATCTCCAGCTCGCCGCGTGCCGAGGGCTTGACCTGCTTTGCCATCTCTACAACGTCCTTGTTGTAGAAGTAAAGACCCGTGATGGCATAGTTGCTCTTAGGCTCCTTGGGCTTTTCTTCTACGCTGAGCACCTTGCCGTCCGCGTCGAACTCCACCACGCCGAACCGCTCCGGATCCTGCACATAGTAGCCGAACACGGTGCAGCGCCCCTTGTTCTCTGCGTTGGACAGCGCTGTTTTGAGGATCTTGGAGAAGCCGTTGCCATAGAAAATATTATCGCCCAGGATCATGGCGCAGCAATCATCGCCAATGAATTCCTCGCCCAGCAGGAACGCCTGTGCCAGACCGTCCGGCGAGGGCTGCACCTTATACTGCAAGTGGATGCCGTACTGGCTGCCATCGCCCAGCAGCGCCTCAAAGCGGGGCGTATCGGTGGGTGTGGAGATGATCAGGATATCCTGAATGCCCGCCAGCATCAAAGTGGACAACGGATAGTAGATCATCGGCTTGTCGTAGACCGGCAGAAGCTGCTTGCTCGTGACCATTGTCAGCGGGTACAGCCGGGTACCGGCACCGCCGGCAAGAATAATACCTTTCATGATTTGCGCACTCCTTTTTAATGGAAAAGTTGTGCAGCTTAATTCAAAGCGGAGCTGCGTCCGCTGTCAACAAAGAAAGGAAGTCCTCTCTTTTTTCCATTGTGCTGAAAAATGAAAGAGCTTCTCACCTTATTTTACTATTATCTTATAAAAAAAGCAAGACGAACGCGGTCGATAGGCCGGAGAACGAGAAAGGAGGCCCTCTCTCCGTCAAACCCTTGCAGCTTTGCCAGCTCTCCCGAAGGGCGAGCTGCTGATGAAACCTTTCCGTTGCAAAAAAGCTCCCCCGAAGGGGAGCTTTCCAGTTCCTGGTTTACTGCGCGTCCTATGTGCTCACCACGCAATGCCCCACTTGGCAAAGTAGCGCACAAGACTGCAGCATTGCCACAAAAAGGGCCGCAGGCTGCGGTGCGCTGCACGGTGCCATGCATGGATGGCGGTATACTGCGGCACCAGATACGCCTTTCCTTTGGTGCGCATCTTCTGGGTCAGGTCGGCATCCTCCACATACATGAAGTACTTTTCATCAAAGCCTCCCACCGCCCGGAACACCTCCGTTTCCACCGCAGAGAAGCTGCCGGTGCAAAACTCGATCTCGGTCGGCTGGGTCAGATCCTTCTCCGCCATCAGGTAGTGCTCGTTGTGCTTTGCCCAAAAGCGCAGGCAGGGCAGCTGGCGGTAGACCATTGCCCGCACATTGCACCGGCGCAGCGGCAGGCGCTGTTCTTCGCCGTTCGGGAAGCGCAGCGCCGGGCGTGCCATCACCACGCCGGGGTGCTGCTCCATCCAGTCCGCAAGGTCGCTCAAGGTATCCTCCGTGAGCTGGATATCCGGGTTCAGGATAAAATGCACCCTGCTTTTCAGCTGCGGCAGAACGCTGTTGTGCCCGCTTCCAAAGCCGCCGTTGCGGCCTTGGCGGCACACCTGCACCTGCTGAGCGGGCAGCAGATGCAGCTCGCCCTGCTCCACTGCGTCGGCAAGGCGCTCGCCGCTGCCGTCCGGGCTGGCATTATCTACCAGATAGAGTGTCAGCGGGTAGCGGCGGGTGTGCTCCAGCACGCTGCGCGCCGCATGCAGCGCTTCTTCCGCGCCATTATAAACTACGATACAAGCGGATAATTCCACCGTATTTCCTCTTTTCTGTTGAAATCATCGTTGAGAAAAAGTTTTTCTCTTTGTGCCTGCCCCGCCCTTTGGGAGAGGTGTCTGCAGCGGCAGACGGAGAAGGCGAGACCGTTCATCATGGTCAGCCTGCTCGCCCTCTCAGCTTCGCTGCGCTCAGCAGCTCTCCCAGAGGGAGAGCCAAGAAGTGTGTCGTGAAAACAGAGAAGGCGAGACCGTCTTGTTACTCCAGCGGCCGGATCTTGAGGGTGAAGTCATCCTTCATGTCGTCAAAGTTCGGGTTCAGGCAGGGGTCGCCTGCGGCAAGCAGCTTTGCCCAGCGTTTCTGGAATCGTTCCACCTCCGAGACGAACCGCTTGCGCTTGACCGGATCCTCGTCCAGACCGCGGCTCTTGCTCTCGTAGTGGTAAAGCTGTGCAAACGGGGTAAAGAGGTTGGTATAGCCTGCCTCCCGCACCCGCACGCAGAAGTCCACATCGTTGAAGGCGACCGCAAAGCTCTCGTCCAGACCTCCCACCTGCTCGTAGATCTCCTTGCGGATCATCAGGCAGGCCGCCGTCACAGCGTAAACGTCATGCGCATAGGCCAGCCGCCCCATATAGCCCGGGTGCCCCACCGGGAAATTCTTGTGCATGTGTGCCGCCAGCGTCAGATAGCCAAAACCGATGCCTGCATGCTGGATGGTATCGTCCGGATAGAGCAGCTTTGCACCCACGCAGCCGATGCGTTCCTGCTGCGCGTACATGACCATCTCTTCCAGCCAGCGGGGCGCGATCACCTCGGTATCGTTGTTGAGCAGCAGCAGGTATTCGCCCGCCGCCTGCTTTGCGGCAAAGTTGTTCAGCGCACTGTAATTGAAGCCGGTGCCCTCCCAGAACAGCACCTTCAGGTCATGGGGGTGCTCCTTCTGGAGCTGCTCATAACAGCGGAAGGTCGCCTGTTCTTTGCTGTTGTTCTCGATGATGAGGATCTCAAAGTCCGGGTAGGTGGTCTTGCGGTAGATGGACTCCACGCAGGTGCGCAGATCCGCCGCATGGTCGCAGTTCGGGATCAGGATACTCACCTTGCCCGGCCTTGTGATCGTGTAGTCGGTCTTATAGAATCCCGGCGTACCCGGCACCATCGATACCTCATCCACCGGGATACCCACCCGCTCGTAGTGGGCACGCAGCGCCTTCATCGCCGCATCCAGACAGTAGCTCTTGGCAGAGATATCACTTGCCACGCTGGTGGGGCTGGAACGCCAGTAGTACAGCAGATGCGGAATGTGCACGATCTTCTGGGCCTGTTCGGTCAGGCGCAGATAAAGGTCATAGTCCTGACTGCCGTTGAACTCTGCACGCTCATCTCCGCCCACCTTTGCCAGCAGCGCCGCGCTGAAGATGCTCAAGTGGCAGATATAGTTGTTGGAGCGCAGGTTGTCCAGCATATAATCCGGCTTGAAGTGGTACACCGTGCAATGATCGATATCGCCCTCAAAGGTCACCTCGTCGGTATACACGAAGTCTGCCCCCTGCCGGGCGATCGCCTGTGCCGCATACCAGAGGGCACAGGGGTGCAGGATATCATCGTGATCCAGCAGCGCGATATACTCACCGGTGGCAAGGGCAAAGCCCTGATTGGTGTTCCCCGCGATGCCTTCGTTGCGTTCCAGCTTCTGGTAGCGCACACGGGGGTCTGCCTTTGCCAGCGCACGGACGGTCTCCCCCACGCTCTCATCCTGCCCGGCATCCACACAGCACAGCTCCCAGTTTCGGTAGGTCTGGTTTTCCACCGAATCCAGCAGCTCTGTCAAAAACTGTGCCGGGGTGTTGTACAGCGGCACCACGATGCTGATCTTTACGTCCGCAGGCTGCTCTGCCGCCTGCCGGACCAGCAGCTCCGGCGGTGCGAACCGGTCGGCACGCAGCGTCCTGCCCGGGAAGAGCTTTGCATATTCCTTGCGCGCCTTCGCCTTCTGCATCATGCCGGAAATGCCGTCCTGCCGCAGCGCCGCCAGAAAAACAAAGAGCGGAAAGCTCTTTGCCAGATCCCGGCACTTGCTCACGAGATACCGCAGCGGCCAGCTCAACTTCCAGAAGGTCGAGTTGACCACCCCGTTCAGGGTCGCTTCCAGCGTCTGCTCATGGCTGCGTGCCAGCGAAAGATCGCTGCGCAGCCGCTCCAACTGGGCACTCTGCTGGGCACCGTTCATCTCTGCTGCCCGCAGGCGCTCCCGCATGGCATCCATTTCCTGCTCGTAGCCGTCGATCAGCACCTGCGCCTGCGGCACATCTCCGCGGCAGAACAGCGCTGTGTGCTGCACCTTGGCGCGGTCATGCCAGCCAAAGTCACGGTAAAGCCCCTGCTTTGCCAGCTGTGCCGCATACTCCGACAGCAGCACAGTATCCGCGCAGACCAGCAGCACCTTCTCTGCCGTGACCTGCGGCAGCTCCTGCCATTCCGGTTCTTCGATCACCAGCAGTTCCCCCTGCTGCGTCACCAGCGGCACCTTGCCGTCTGCCAGCTGCTGGCGCAGCGGCTCGCCGCCCCCCAAAAGCTCTACGCTCCGGGGCGCGATCTCCCGCAGGATGCGCTGTGCCAGCTCCCGGCTCTCCCGCAGACGCTGTTTGGTCTGCATTTCCTGTTCCAATTTCATTCCACTCCCATCGTTCAGAGGCCACTTTCTGACCTTCCCATGCAAAAACGTGTATAGTATACCAAATCCGGCAGCGTTTGAGAAGCGTTTCCCGGATTTCTCTCAAATCCTCTTTGTTCTGCTCAGAACAGCCAGCCGAACAGCCATGCAAAGAACCCGCCGCCGCTGCTGCCGGTGATCTGTGCACCGGTGTAGTAGTGCTGCAGGATCTGTTTGTAGTTCCAGTCCTGTTCTGCTGCAAAGCCCACCGCACCGCACTGACTCATACCAACACCATGCCCAAATCCATAGTAGTACATACAGGGGGTGCCGTTTTCGTCATAGCCGAAATCGAAGCAGTAACGGGAAGAGACGAACTGGTTGATGTACCGGTAGCTGCGCCCGTTGGAGACCAGCGTGTTGTACCGCACAAAGCCGCCAAGGCTCTTCTGGCTGGTGTCCGCATTCGTGTACGGTTCACCGGTCTTGCTGTCGTTGTACTCGACATAGCGGTAGTCCTTGCCGATGATCCGGCGCATCCGGTCATGGTATTGCTCCTCGTAGGGGCTTTCCACGCTCTGGAGGTAAGGCACATCGGTGCCCCATGCGTCCAAGCTGGCACAGGTGCCGTAAACACCGGTCTGGGTGTTGTAGCCCGCACTGGCGGACCACACCGCATCGCACACCTTACCGTTATAGGTCAGCAGCTGATCCTTGACCGGCTCCACCGCCTTGCGGATGGCTTCCCGTGCAGAAGCCGGGATCTCGCTGACCGGGGTGTAGATCAGTGCATTGGCGGAAGAACCATACTGCTTCTGATACTCCAGATAGGAATGGATGGCGACCGCCTGCGCCTTCCATGCCTGCTGCGCCGCACGCTCCGAAACATAGCTGCCGATCGCACCCAGCTCGGTGTAGGTAATGCCCACCAGACAGTCCACCAGGTCCAGTTTGACGTTCTTTTTCAGCCCCTGCCCCTTGATGTTCAGATACGGCAGGGTGATCTTGTCCGACGAGCCGAACAGCCAGCTCAGGCAGTTTTCTTCTTCCTCCACCGGGATCAGGGTGGTGTTCGCCCCGCCCATCGTCACAGCGCCCACCGGCTGCTGCGCCGCCGCCGACACAGCCGGGCAGACACACAGCACTGCCGCCAGCACCAGCGCACACGCGCGGGTCATGAATTTGCTGTAGTTTTTCAAGATGATTCCTCCCTCTGGGTTTGTTGTTCCTAGTTTAGCACAGCCTCCCCCGCCGGGCAAGGACTGCACTTTTGTTTTCACGATTCCAACAAAAACAGATCAAGGAGATGACGCTCACCGTACCGCTCTTGCCTCTCCCTTTGGGAGAGGTGTCTGCTCCAGCAGACGGAGAGGGCGAGGGTGTGCAATGATGGAAACTTTGCCGCACCGCCAGAACCTCCCTCTTTTGGAGAGGCGGCATCGCGCACAGCGAGATGACGGAAGGAGTTTCTTTGTCAAACGACCCGCGCCGGGGAACGCCGCTCCCTCACCTTTTCCCGCAAAAGCAGTTGTCAAAACCCGAAAAAGAGGGTATCATAGGGACAGCTGCAAAATACAGAAAAAGGAGTGTGCTTTTTATGCGCGCTTATGAACGCTTGCTGAATTACGTCAAGATCTACACCACCTCCGACCCGGAGTCCGGCACTCACCCTTCCGCTGCGCGGGAGTTCGACCTTGCCCGCCCGCTGGTGGAGGAGCTGAAAGCTCTGGGTATTGAAGATGCCCGTGTGGACGAGCACTGCTACGTCTACGGTACCCTGCCTGCCACCCCCGGCTATGAGGACAAGCCTGCGCTGGGCCTGATCGCACACATGGACACCGCACCGGACGCCCCCGGCGAGAACGTCTGCCCCGTCCTGCACGAGAACTACGACGGCGGCGACGTCACCCTGCCCGCCACCGGCATGGTCATGAAGGTCAAGGACTTCCCCTTCCTCGCCTCCATGAAGGGCGAGACCCTCATCACCACCGACGGCACCACCCTGCTGGGCGCGGACGACAAGGCCGGTGTTGCCGAGATCATGACCGCCGTGGAGACCCTGATCGCGCAGGATCTGCCCCATGGCAAGATCTGCATTGCCTTTACCCCGGACGAAGAGATCGGCGAGGGTGCCGACCTGTTCGATATCCCCGGCTTTGGTGCTGATTTCGCCTACACGGTGGACGGCGGCGATGTGGGCGGTGTCGAGTACGAGAACTTCAACGCTGCCGCTGCGACTGTGACCATCCACGGCTTCTCGGTGCATCCGGGCAGCGCCAAGGATACCATGATCAACGCCGCCAACGTGGCACTGGAGTTCCACAGCGCACTGCCGATCATGGCACGCCCGGAGACCACCGAGGGGCGCCAGGGTTTCTACCACCTGTGCCAGATGTACGGTGACGTGACCGATGCAAAGCTCGGCTACATCCTGCGCGACCACGATGCCGCCAAGCTCCAGTTCAAGAAGGACACCATGCTGGACATCGCCGACTATCTCAACGGCAAGTACGGCGCAGGCACGGTCGAGATCGAGATCAAGGACAGCTACCGCAACATGATCGAGAAGATCCAGCCCCACTTCCACCTGATCGAGACCGCCCGCAAGGCGATCCGCATGGCGGGTCTGGAGCCGGAGGAGGTGCCCGTGCGCGGCGGCACCGACGGTGCGACCCTGAGCTGGATGGGTCTGCCCTGCCCCAACCTCGGCACCGGCGGCTTCAACTTCCACGGCGTGTGCGAGTGTATCACCGCCGAGCGCATGGATCGCGCAACGCAGGTGCTTCTGAACATCGTTTCGCTCTACGCAGAATAAGCGCCCCCTTAAAGTGCAAAAGAGACCAATGACCCTTGCAGGTCATTGGTCTCTTTTTTGTTATCCCACGTTGATGTGCCCCACCGGCAGGATGCGGCGCTTGTTATCGTCCGGCTTTGCGGTCAGGCTCATGGCCAGCGAGACCGGGCCAACACGCCCCATGAACATCACCAGCATATACAGCAGCTTTGCCGGGTCGTTCAGCTTGCCCGTCACTCCAACCGAAAGTCCCACCGTGCCGAACGCCGAGCAGGATTCAAAAACGGCATCGATGACCGAGATGGTCTCGGCACTGTTGTAGTACACCACAACCGTGGAGCCGATGACCGCCAGCGCACCCAGCGTGATAATGGTCAGGGCGCGGTATACCGTTTTGGCTTCGATCTTGTGCTCCGCGATCACGCAGTCATCCCGCCCCTGCGCCACGCTGCGGATGGTGAGGAAGAGCACCGCAAAGGTCGTGACCTTGACACCGCCGCCGGTAGAGCCGGGAGCGGCACCGATGAATTGCAGCACGCTCATCAGCAGCTTGGTGATGGGGCCGCAGGCAGCAAGGTCGATGGTGTTCATGCCTGCCGTTCGGGTCGAGACCGACTGGAACAATGCCGCCATGAGCTTGTCCGGCACCGAGAGGGTCCCCATCGTAGCAGGGTTGTTCCATTCCATCAGCCCGATGAGCACCGCGCCGCCGATCCAAAGCAGCACCGAAAATTGCAGCACGACCTTTGCATGGAGCGAGAGCCGCCGTTTGCGGCGGTATTGCCCGATCTCCACCCAGACCATAAAGCCCAGCCCGCCCGCGATGATCATGAACATGATGACCCACTGGACGTAATAATTGTGGACATAGGGAACCACCGAGGAATACTGCCCGAACCGCCCGAACAGATCAAAGCCTGCGTTGCAGAAGGCGGAGATGGCGGTAAAGATGCTGATCCAGATGCCTTCTGCCCCGAACTGCGGCACCATTGCTGCACACAGCAGCAGGATGCCCAGTCCCTCAAACAGCGCTGCCAGCCCGATGACCGTGCGCAGAACATCTTTGGCCTGCGCATAGCCGCCGTCTGCCGAAACGCTCTCACCCATCAGCCGCAGATCCCGGAATCCCATCCGCCGCCGGGTCGCCATTGCAAAAAAGCTGGTCAGGGTCACAAGCCCCAGCCCGCCCACCTGAATGAGCACCAGCAGCACGAGCTGCCCAAAAAAGCTGAACTGCGTCCATGTGTCCCGCACGATCAGGCCGGTCACGCAGGTGGCGCTGGTCGCGGTGAACAGCGCGTCCACCAGCCCCAGCCTGCCGCTGCGGCTGGCAATGGGCAGCGTGAGCAGCAGACCGCCCAGCAGGATGACCAGCACAAAGCTCACGCAGATGACCTGCGTGGCGCTGCGCTTTGCCAGCCATTGCCTGCAAAGCTGCAGCATCTTCTGCGGTTTCCACTTCTTTTTCAGTTGATCGGACAGCTGAGATATCTTCTCCCGGATCTCCATAGGCTCCTCCATCGGCAGCTTGCCATGTTGTCTCTTTTCTAGGATACACCTTTTTCACCGCAGGTTCAACTTGATTTTATCCATCTCTTGCGGTATTATAATAAGGCACTGTGCCCTTTGCAGGGCGCAGCCCGTTTGTCTCGATAGCTCAGTTGGATAGAGCGTCCCCCTCCTAAGGGGAAGGCCGCAGGTTCGACTCCTGTTCGGGACACTGCTTCAAACGCCGGAGTGGCTTTCGCAAGAAAGCTGCTCCGGCGTTTCTTCTTTGGGCACGCCGGACAAGTACCCCGCGGTTGACACCCACGGGCTAATCAAAGCCCCGCCGGGGCTTTGATTGCGGCTTGCGAGCCAACGGGTTGCGGTGCCCAGCGTCCATTTCGCACCTTGGGCGGTGCTCATGTCCTGCTGACCGCTGCCCCAACAGCTCCTCCCTGTCTCTGCCGCTGGCAGCGGTCGTCGCCGTTGCACCCTGTTCGACCCCTCGCTCACCGCAAATAAAAAAGACACCCGATCCTAAGATCGGGTGTCTTTTTTATGCCGGTGGTGGGGGTCGAACCCACACGTGTTATTAGCACAAGGGATTTTGAGTCCCCCTCGTCTGCCATTCCGACACACCGGCGCGATGTTTCAGAACGGTATTATTATAACGGATTCCGCGTGCAAAATCAATAGCTATTTTCACGCGGCACACACTGCGGCAAGGAGCCGCGCCGGGCAGCTGTCCGGCGCGGCTGAGTGTTTCATTCATCCATCGGTTCAAAGGTATCCGCAAAAACGCTCATCCGGGTGCCAAAGCCCTCGGCGGCTTCCAGCGGATACTGCTGTGCCAGCACATATACACCGCTCTGGGTCGGGTAGAGCATCACGTCCAGCATCTGATCTGCTGCATCCATACCGCCCATGCCGCCGCGTGCGTCCTCCACCAGCTCATAGCCCGGCGCGGCTGTGCGTACCCATTGCTTCGCCTGTTCGGTATCCTGCCCGGCCAGCCAGATCACGCTCAGGCGCACGGCGTCGTTCACCTCGCTGCACCAGAGCTGCGCGGGGGCACCGTCCAGCTGCATCTCGGTGCAAAGCCAGCCCTCCACCGGGATATACAACGAGTACCCTTCCCCGGAAAACAGCGCCGCCTGCGTCTGGGTCGGCTCACCCTCCAGATAATACTCCAGCGTTGCGGTCGGCTCCCGATCGGGCGCGGCGGGGACATCCTCCGCTTCCGGGCGTTCATCCGGTGTGTCCGGCTCCTGCTGGGCAGGGGCGCTTTCCGGTGTACTCTCCGCTGCCGCACTGCTTGCCGGGATCTGCTCCGGCTGCGATGCCGCACTGCCGCTTTGTGTTCCACAAGCTGCCAAAAGCCCCACGAGCAGCACAGCTGCCAGCCCGAACACGATTTTCTTCATCTCAGCTCCACCTCCGATCCTTTTTTCTGGATGACCCTATCATAGCACAGTTTTTCTGCCAGTTCCACCGACCGTATTTCACAGCGCACGGCGCTTTTCCTACTTCCTTCTGCCGTACCCTTATTACGTTCCGAGGGTCCTTTTTACCCGTTGCCGGGCGTTTTGTCCGGTTCTATTGTAACAGTCCGGCGGAGCGGATTCAAGAAGGCAGCTCTGGCGGTGCGGCAAAACATCCTCACACTCTCCGTCTGCTCCCGTTGGTCGCATCCACCTCTCCCAAAGGGAGAGGCAAGGTCAAGACGGAAATCGTCATCTCCACGGTCTTGACTCTCCCTTCAGAAGAGCTGTCACCGCAGGTGACTGAGAGGGCAAGCAAACCGACCTCCATTTCTCCCCTCATCCTTCAAGCTCCCCCACACCGGGGGAACTTTTTTGCATTGCAATCCGTTCAAATTTATGGTATACTCCCCATGCCGCGCAGGCTGCGCGGCTCCAGAGCAACTTAGGATTTTAGGCTCCCCGGCGTGTCTCGAACCACACCGGGCAA
>CAZUDU010000017.1:10563-18757 GCA_964619455.1 uncultured Faecalibacterium sp. | reverse complement strand
CGTACAGGCTGATGCGCCGCCCGGTCTTTTCGTCCTTGGTGCTCCGGGCACGCAGTCGCACCAGATCGTCCTCAGTAAAATTGAACACCGGCCCCAGCATGACCGCCGCAAGGTAGATATCCTGCGCGGGGTTGTCGATGATCCGCAGCAGCGAGATCAGCGGGCGGATGTGCGGTGCGTCCAGCAGATCCTCCTTTACATCCGCATAGACCGGGATCCCCTCTCCCGCCAGTGCTTCGGCATAGGTCGCAAACTCGGCACGCGCCGAGAGCAGGATGCAGCAGTCCTCGTACTGCACCGGGCGGGTACCGCTTCCGCCGCGCACCGGCTCTCCCTGTGCGACCATCTCGCGGATGCGCCATGCGATCCAGTGTGCGTCCGTCTCCGGGGTATCGTCCGGCAGAAACTCCACCTGCACACTGCCCTCGTACTCTCCCGGCGCACCGCAGACCAGCCTCTGCCCATCGCCGTAGGCGGTATCGCCCAGCTGCGGGCTCATAAGCTGTTCAAAAAGGAAGTTGATCCCCTCCACGACCTGCGGGGCCGAGCGAAAGTTCGCATCCAGCGCCAGCATCGCGTTGGCGCCCGGTGCGCTCTGCGGCGGGCGGTGACGTGCTGCCGTTCCGGGCAGCGGCTGCCACTGTTCCAGCTTTTTGCGGAAGATGCTCGGCTCCGCCTGACGGAACCGGTAGATGCTCTGCTTCAGATCACCCACGAGGAACAGGTTATCCCCCGCCGGGGAAGCCAGACAGCGGTAGAGCGTGTCCTGCAGCTCATTCGTATCCTGATATTCGTCCACCATCACGGCTGCATAGTTCTGCCGGATGCTCTCGCACAGAGCAGTCGGTCTGCCGTCCTCGGTGCAGAGCAGGCGCAGCGCATAGTGCTCAAAATCGCTGAACTCCAGCAGCTTGCGCTCCTGTTTTTTGATGGTAAAGCGGGTATCGAACTCCTTCACCGCATTAAACAGCGCCCGCAGCCGGGGCTGCACCACCGCACGGTCGGCTTCCGCTTCAGCTTCACTGCAGCAGATCAGATCGCAGACCCGCCCGAACAGCGCCGCCGCTTCGTCCGCACAGGTGCGCACCACCGCCCGGTGGTCGCCGCTGAGCCGCTTTTTCATCCCCTTCAGTCCGGGGGCGTCCTCCATGCCCAGAACATACGGGGTCAGCAGGTCATACAGCGGCTCCCACTGCCCCTCCTTCGCAAGGCTCTCCGCGCGTTCCAGTACGTCGAGCGCCGTTTCCAGCCGGAACAGCGGCTCGGCAAACTTTTCTGCCGCGGCCAGCGCCGCCTTTTCCTTTGCACTGGCGGTCTTTTTGCTCTCCTCTGCGTCCACCTGTGCCTGCACGCGATCCTCCTGGCACAGGCGCAGCGCCGTGCGCAGAAGCTCCTTTGCGGCGGCAGCATTCCGGCCCGCCTGTTCCAGAAGCAGCTCCTTCCAGATGCTCTGGGCAAAGCTGTCCGGGGTCTGCCACGGCTTCAAAAAAGCATCCAGCTTTTTGCGGTAGTACGGCAGTGCCCGCAAAAAGTCGTAGACCTGCAAGATCGTATCCCCGGCCGCCTGATCAGTGCGTCCCTTGCCGTACAGATCTGCAAAGGCACAGAAATCCGGGTCCTGACAGGCCGTTTCCATCGTCTGCGCCAGTGCTTCCTCCCGCAGACTTTCCACACTGCCGGGATCCGCGGGGGAAAAGTCCGGCTGGATCTCCAATGCCTGAAAGTGCTTGTGCAGCAGATCCAGACAGAATGCGTCAATGGTGCAGATGGGGGCACGCTGGAGCAGCATCCGCTGACGCCGCAGCGAAAGATCCCCCGGCTGCTCCTGACTGCGGTGCAGCAGCGCCTGCCCGATGCGGGCGCGCAGCTCTGCCGCCGCTGCATTGGTAAAGGTGACGATAAGCAGCTTGTCCGCATCCACCGGGTGTTCCGGGTCGGTGATGAGCCGCACCGCACGTTCGGTCAGAACCGCCGTCTTGCCGCTGCCCGCCGCCGCACTGACCAGCAGCGAGCCGCCCCGGTCATCGATCGCCGCCTGCTGCGCAGTGGTCCATTTGGGTGTACTCACGGCTGTTCCTCCTTTTCTGCGGTGTTTTCCGCCTTGATGGTCGTAATGCCCTTGTTCCGGCTCTTCTTTTCCACTTCCTCCGGCTCAAAGGGGTTTGCCGGGGCGTCCAGCGCCCGCTCCCCAAAGCCTTCCTCATGGCAGCAGATAAAACTGTAATCGCACCACCGGCAGGGGTTCTTGCTGTTCGTCACGAGCGGTTCCGCCGCGATCTGCCCACTGTAGATCTGTTCGCCCATCCGAGTAACAAGATCATCCAGATGAAGCTGGATGCGGGCCAGCTTTGCGCTGTCGGCGCGCTTGTCCTTCTGGTAGGGGCTGGGCTGCCCCCGGTAATACTTGAACGGAAGGTATTTTCCGGTCTGGTCGGCATCCATCGCATCGAACAGCCTCTGCTCGTCCCGCACAAGGCCGTCAAGCTGGTACTCCACGCTGCGTTCCGCCTCGTTCCGGGTCGTGCTGTGGGGTGCTGGGTCTGCCAGCAGATAGAGCACGCCTGCCGGTTCCGCCCCGGTGAACCTCCCGCTGGGATCCCGGGTCAGGCTGAACAGATACAGCAGCATCTGGCAGTCCAACCCGCAATAGACCTCGCGCAGATCCAGCTTTTTGCTGCCGGTCTTGTAGTCCACCACGCGCACCCAGCGGGTGCCGTCCTCCTCGATCCATTCATCCGCACGATCCACCGTGCCGATGAGCTGCACCGTGCGCCCGTCTGACAAACGATACACCTGCCCGGGCACCGCTTCCTCGCCCGCACCGATCCGCAGCTCACATGCCACCGGGCGGAACTCTGACTGGTTCTGCTCGTCGCGCAGATAGCACAGCAGGCTCGCCATGCTCTTTTTGAGCCGGGAGAGCAGATAGCCAAACCGCACGGTGCTCTCCGGCAGGTTGAGACGGGCATATTCGTCCACCAGCAGCGCTGCCAGCTCCGCCAGTGCTTCATCGTCCATCCCGGTAAAGGGCGGCATCCCGGCGCAGGGGTTATCCGCACCGGGGTTCGGGTCCAGCGCCATTTGCAACACCCAGTGCATCAGGCTGCCGCTCTGGTCCGCACTGAGCTGGGCACGCTTGCGGGGGCGCAAGCCCAGAACATACTGCAAGAAGTAGCCGTAGCGGCAGGTATAGTATTTTTCAAGCTGACTGGGCGAGATACGCATCCGCCGCCCCAGCAGCTGTTCCAACGCGTCCAGATCCTGCACCTGCCGGGGCAGTGCCTGCTCCATGCGGTGCAGCAGTGCAAGCCCCTGTGCAGCTGCGCCCTGCTGCGCTTCCAGCACCTGCATCATGCCCGCGCGCTGAGCAGGCTCCCGGACAAGCCCGCTGCCCAGCAGATCCAGACAATCCGCCGGGGTCGCTGCCAGGTCGATCATCTCCAATTGCGGCTGTGCGGGGTGCAGGGTCTCCACGATAAGATCCAGCGCAGCGGAAAGGGTCTGCCCCTGTCCTTTCGGCCAGCTCATGCACAGCCCTTTTGCCGGGGCGGTGAGCGCCTTATAAAAGCAGACCTGCTCGCGCACCACGCGGTTCTCAAAGCAGTCCGGCAGTTCGATCTGCTTTGCGATCAGGGCATCGCGGTCTGCGTGGGTCAGCAGCCCGCTCTCTGTGGGCGAAGCAGGGAATTCTCCCTCCGAAAGCCCCAGCACGAACACATAGTCCGGTGCATCCAGACGCATCTTGCCCGCACCTGCCAGCACCACCGCGTCCAGACTCTGCGGGATATGCCCCAGATCGGACGAGCGCAAAAGCAGCCCGAACAGATCCTCGTATTCCGGCACGGTCACGCTCTGGCTGCCCAGCAGCCGCGCCATCTCGTCCAGCAGCTGCATGACCACGTTCCACTCGCGGGCAGCTTCTTCTGCCGCCGGGATGCCATGTGCGGTGCGCAGATCCTCGATCTGCGCCGCCTGCCGCTGCTCAGCCCCCAGCTCTTTCAGGCAGAAATACAGCGCCCGGCTGATCTGCTCAGCGTTGCCGTCCCGCACCCTGCCGCGCAGGGTATCCAATGCGCCGGTCAGCATGCTGCGCGCCTGCTCTGCAAGGGCAAGGTTCTGCTGTTCTTCTCCGGTCATCTCGCCCGCGCCAAAGCCGCGCGGGTCTTTGGTGAACGGCTCCCGCCACGCCGCCGCACCGGGCGACCATGTATAGGCGTAGTTCTCCATGGCGCAGACCTGCTGCTCGGTCAGATCGCACAGCCCGGTCTTGGCAAGGGCGGTCAGGTTCTCGGTCATATCCGCACCGCGCAGCAGCGCCAGCAGTGCCCGCACCGCCGCCGCAGGCGCACAGAACTCCGGGGTAGTCGGCTCATCGCAATAAAGCGGGATCTCCGCCATGCGGAACTCATACCGGATCGCGGCACGGTATTTGGCAATGTCGCGGCAGATGACCGCGATCCTGCCGCAGCGCACGCCCTGCCGCATCAGGCGGCGGATCTGCGCCGCCGTATACCGGGCTTCTTCCTCCCGGCTCTGCGCGGCAAACAGCCGGATCTCCGGTGCATCTGCGATCTCCTCACAGCCCCCGCTCTCCAAAAGCTCGGTCAGCGCGGCAAGCCCGGGGGCATCCCTATGGCGCAGATCCCGGTGCAGGATCTCCGGCTGCGCCACCTCGGCACCGTTTTTGCGTGCCAGCTGGCGCAGCTGTGCCGCCATCTGCTTTGCGCCGGAAAACAGCCCAAAGTCCCCCGGCACCAGCGGTGTGCCATCGTCACACAGTGCCACTGTGACCGTTGGCAGTGCTGCCAGCATCACACCCATGAGCCGTTTTTTGGGCGCATTGAAAGTATCAAATTCGTCGATGAACACTGCCCGGTCCTGCAAGAACTCCGGCAGGCACCCCCGCGTCAATGCGTTTTCCAAACGGTCGGCCGCCAGCTCCAGCCGGTCGGCAGGGTCCATCCCGGTGCCCGCCAGAAGGGTCTCGTAGCCCTGATAGATCAGCGCCAGCTCCGAGAGCTTGCTGCTCTCGGTGCCGCATTCCGGTGCAAGCTCTGCCAGCTGCCCGCCGGAGATGCCCGCGCTCTTCAGCTCGTCGATAGTCTGTGCCGCCATCTGGCAAAAGGCGGCGCTGCGCCGGTGGCGGCGGTAGTAATGAATATTGTCCTGCAGCTCTTCCAGCGCACGGCGCACCAGCACCACCCGCCCCGCGTCCGAAAGGGTCTGCACCGCAGTGCCGCCTTCCGCCGACAGGATGTGCTCTGCAAGGCTCGTGAAGGAAAAGCTGTCCACCATGCCGGAGAGCCGGTCCCCCAGTTCCCGGTAGATGCGCGCCTCGGTGCTGGAGGTAAATTGCTCCGGCACCAGCAGGATGCTGCGCTGCCCCGCCTCGGCACGCGCTTTGATGCGCTCATACAGCAGGGTCGTTTTGCCGCTGCCGGATCCGCCCAGAACCAATTTGAGCATCTTGTTCGTCCTCCCTGTGCTCGATTTGTCCTTATTGTATCACAAACCTGCCGGAAAACCACCTGTTTTCTTTGCATCGGGCGGAACAGTGTGGTACACTAAGCAGAGAACCCATCAGAGAAAGGAACTTTTATGAAGATTTTAGCTGTTGATTACGGCGACAGCCGCACCGGGCTTGCGGTCTGTGACCCCAGCGAGCTGCTGGCAACGCCGATCAAGCCCCAGATCGAAGAGAAATCCATGGCAAAGGTCGCCGCCAAGATCTGCGAAGCTGCCGCGGCGAACCGCGCCCAGCTCATCGTGATCGGTCTGCCCCGCAACATGGACGGCACCGAGGGTGCCCGTGCGCAGAAGAGCCGCAAGCTCGCCGGCATGGTCGAGCAGCAGAGCGGGCTGCATGTCCGGATGTGGGACGAGCGCCAGACCACCATCACCGCCGCCGGCATCCTGAGCGAGAACGGCACCTTTGGCAAAAAGCGCAAGGCGATCCTGGACTCGGTCAGCGCCTCGGTCATTCTGGAAAACTATCTTGCATGGCGCAAGAACCACCCCGGCGAAGAGTAACAAAAAAGGGACACCCGAGGGTGTCCCTTTTTGCTGTCATTGTTCCGGATAGGTCGTGATGGTCACGCTCTGGATGAGGATCTCCTCCAGCGGCTCCTGTGTTTCGTTCACGCCGGTCTGGGCGATGGTGTCCACGATCTCCATCCCCTCATAGACCTGCCCGAACACCGTGTCGGTATAGTCAAGGAAGGGTGCGCCGCCCGCCGTCTGATACGCCGCTGTCACCTCAGCGCGGCAGCCCGCGGCGTTCATCTGATCCACCAGCTCCTGCGTGACCGACTGGCCGCCCGGCAGTGTCTGCACAACGTAAAAGACGCTGGCACAGTCCCCGGAGGCATCTGCCGCCATGCACAGCGCACCGGAATAGTGGTGCAGCGCATCGGTGTATTCTGCCGGGTAACGGTTGCCGTTCCAGATGGTCGTGCCCTTGCCGTCCGCGCCCTGCCCGGCGCCGACCACGAACTCCCGCTCGACACGGGTGACGCGCAGACCGTTGTAGTAGCCCTGCTCCGCCAGCCCGATGAAGTTATCGCACGCCTGCGGTGCCTGCCGTGGGAAGAGCACTGCCTTGAAGGTACCCGCGCTGGTCTCGAACACCGCAATGGTATCCCCCGCCGCCGGGTGGGTGAACTGCAGTTCTGCCGACTCCACCGCCGGGCGGTCGATGGTCTGCACCTTGCTCGCCGCACCGCCCTCTTCTTTTTTGAGCTGGCAGCCGGTCAGCAACAGTACCGTCAGCACCAGTGCCCAGAATTTCTTTTGCATTCTTTCCGTCCTCGTTCCATACAATATAGCAAATGCGCGCCACTGCCGCGCAAAAAGATTCAGAGCTTAGTATAACACATTCCAGCCCGCAGTGCGAGGGGAAATCCGTGAAAATTTCAAACAAGATTTCTGTGCGAAAAATCATCTTGACGAGCAGGCAAAAAAACGCTACACTATATGCAGACACAGCGGACGACACCCCGCCGCTGATAAGGGACGCTTTGCCAAAAAGCGAGATTACAGGAGAACATTCTTATGTCTGAAGAGATCAAGAACCCCAATACTGAAGAAGAGTATCAGCCCGATCTGATGACCCTTGAGGATGAGGACGGCAATGAGGTCACTTTTGAGGTGATCGATGCACTGGATCACAAGGGCGTGCACTATCTGGCTGTTGTCGAATATGTCGAGAACGAAGAGGACCTCAACGAGGATGCCCAGCTTGTGATCCTGAGCGTTGGTCAGGATGACGACGGCGAGTATCTGGACGTTGTGGAAGATGACGAGACTCTGATGGAAGTCAGCAAGCTGTTCGAGCAGCGCCTGAGCGAAGAGTACGACATCGAGTGATCCTTTTCTGAGGCAGATCACGAGGCAAGACCTCCTGCCCGGCACGATTTGTTGCGGTTTATATGATCCTACTAATCATTCAACGGGAGCCCGGAGTTCTCCGGCGGATTGCAGGCCTCCCCGTCATGGGTCGACCATGAAGGCTCGATGAGGAAGCGTGAATCCAGAGACAGGGCACCCACCTGTCCGTAAGGGTAGGTTTGATTGACCGCAGACGACCGGGCGGGATCTTTATTTGACAAACGACCACTGCTGTGCGTTCTGTAACGAAGGCACAGCAGTGGTTTTTTCTTTGTGGAAAGGACGTGCAAAGCACTATGAAAAGCGAACATCTTGTGGGAACGACCATCCCCCGTTTCACCTACGACACCCCCACAAAGCCGGGCAACGATTTTTACAGGCTCTGCGACAGCAGCAAGCCCCTTTGCATGATCTTTCTGCCCGCATTCGACCACCCGGTCAGCCGGGAATACCTGACCCACTATCTCAAGACCCTGCACGAGCTGGAGGGGGTACGGCTTGCCTGCGTCGTGCTCTCGTCCGCGCAGGCCGTTGCGCAGGCGACCCACGGGGCAGAGTTCCCCTTCCCCATCCTGTGCGACGAGCCGGGCGTGCTGTACGGCTACCTTGGCGTGGAGCAGGCACGGGGGATCCTAAGCTGGAGCTTTACTGCGCAGCGCATCTACAAGGAAGCCAAAGCTGCCGGTTACCGCTACGACAGCAGCGCCCCGCAGATCCTGCCGCTGACCTTGCTGGTCGGGCGCAATGGCAAGATCCTGTTCACCCACTCCGGGCGCAGCCAGACCGATCTGCCGGAGGACTGCACCGC
>CAZUDU010000017.1:0-10463 GCA_964619455.1 uncultured Faecalibacterium sp. | reverse complement strand
TCCTGTTCACCCACTCCGGGCGCAGCCAGACCGATCTGCCGGAGGACTGCACCGCTATCCGGGAGATCGCACAGCAGGTCGTGCACACGGTCGCAAACGATCACCGCCGCCCGCACCCCAGCGTGTCGGACGAGACCCTCACCCTGCCGGATCTGGTCGGCTGGGATGATGAGGACTGATCGCAGGATATCCGCTTGACCGGCAGCCGCTGCCGATGAGGAGCGTTCTTCTATGGACACCACCCTTGCATGTCTCCGCGGCTATGCGGACTGCATCGAAGGCGCCGTGGAAAAGGGCGTGCTCTACGGCACCGGCGTCTACGAGGCAGGTGCCGTCCGGCAGACCGCTCTGATGCAGCAGGCCTATGAAATGGGCAAAAACGTTTAAATGATTCGAAAAAAGCTCCGTATGCAGCCGCATACGGAGCTTTTTCTTATTTCTCATCCTTCTGCTTCGTCGCTGAACAGCCCCGGGATGCCGCAGATGGCGGCAATGCCGACCAGAACAAAGACGATGCGGGACCAGATGGAGCTGCTGCCGCCCAGCAGCCAGCCCACAAAATCGAACTGGAACAGCCCGACCAGCCCCCAGTTGATGCCGCCGATGATCATCAGGATCAGGCAGATTTTATAAAAGGTCTGCAATCAAAAGACCTCCTTCCTTTGGGGAAAGTCTGCCCCGGAAGAAGGAGGTTTATACATTTTATCGGATGACCCGTGCACCGCCCTTGTCCGGCTGTGCCACATAGATCTGCTTCCATCGCTGCTGTGCTGCGGCGGCGGCCGCCCGTGCCGCGGCTTCCTCCCGGAACACGCCGAACACCGCCGAGCCGCTGCCGGTCATCAGCGCGGTGACCGCGCCGTGCTCTTTCAGCAGTGCTTTGATGGCTTCGGTATCCTTTGCACCGCTGCACTCTTCCAGCGCGTTGCCCGCCGCTGCACACACCGCATCCAGTTCCCCGGCGCGGATGGCCTGCTCCTGTGCTTCGCAGTCCGGGTGGATGGTACTCCCCACCCGGTCATACGCCGCGAAGGCCTCCGGGGTAGAGACCCCGTAATCCGGCATTACAACGGTGAACCAGCAATCCGGGCAGGGCGGCAGGGGCTTGAGCAGGTCGCCCACCCCCTTGACCCGGCAGGTGCCGCCCATCAGCGCAAAGGGCACGTCCGCTCCGATGGAAGCGCCCAGCGCGCACAGCTCACTCATCGAGAGCTTTGCCCCGTACAGCTCGTTCAACCCCACCAGGACGGCGGCCGCATCGGCACTGCCGCCCGCCATCCCGGCGCGCACCGGTGTGCTCTTGTAGACCGTGATATCCACGCCTGCCAGAAGCCCTGTGTAATGGAAGAACGCCAGCGCCGCCTTGATGGCGGTATTCTTGCGGTTGGGCGCTACCAGACTGCCCGGCAGCGAAAGCCGCAGGTAGGGGCTGCGGCGCAGCACCACCCGCTCATACAGGGTGATCGCCTGCATGGTCATATCCAGATCGTGGTAGCCGTTAGGCATCAGCCCCACGACATCCAGCGCCAGATTCAGTTTTGCCGGCGCAAGAACGGTCACGCTGCCTCGCACTGTCATGGATGTTGCCTCCTTATTTTTCCGGATGGATGCCGTTTTCCTGCAAAAATTCCCGGATGCGCTTGAGCGCCTCGGTCAGGTGCTCCACGCTGTATGCATAAGAAACGCGGCAGTAGCCCTCGCCGGACGCACCGAACGCATCGCCGGGCACCAGTGCAACATGCTTTTGCTCCAGCAGCTTCATGCAGAATTCCTGACTGGTCATGCCGGTGGACTTGATGCAGGGGAAGGCGTAGAACGCGCCGCGCGGCTCAAAGCAGGTCAGGCCCATATCATTGAAGGCACGCACGACCAGACGGCGGCGCATATTGTATTCGTCGCGCATGCGGTCGATCTCGCTGTCGCACTCGCGCAGTGCCACGATCGCCGCATACTGGCTGGTGGTGGGTGCGCTCATAATGGCGCTCTGGTGGATCTTGGTCATGATCTTGAGGATGGGAGCCGGGCCGCAGGCATAGCCCAAGCGCCAGCCGGTCATGGCGTAGCTCTTGGAAAAGCCGTTGACCACGACCGTGCGTTCCTTCATGCCCGGCAGGGACGCAATGGACACATGCGGACGCAGGCCATAGTTCAGCTCGGCATAGATCTCATCCGACAGAACAATGATATTGGTATCCCGCAGAACCTCCGCGATCTGCTCCAGATCCTCCTGCTCCATCACCGCACCGGTGGGGTTATTGGGGAAGGGCATGATCAGGAGCTTGGTCTTGGGGGTGATGACCTCCTTCAGTGCATCGGCACGCAGGCGGAACTCGTCCTCCTGACGGCACTCCACATGCACCGGCACACCGCCGGACAGGGTGGTGATCGGCTCATAGCAGACAAAGCACGGCTCCGGGATGATGACCTCGTCCCCGGGCTGCACCAATGTACGGATGCACATATCGATGGCCTCGCTGCCGCCGACCGTAACGAGGGTCTCGGTCATGGGGTCATAGCTCAGCCCGACCCGACGTTTGAGATAACGGCAGATCTCTGCGCGCAGCTCCTTCAGGCCGGCATTGGCCGTATAGCGGGTGCGCCCGTGCTCCAGGCTCTCGATGCCCGCTTCCCGCACGGCCCACGGGGTCTTGAAATCCGGCTCACCCACGCCAAGGCTGATGCACTCCGGCATATCGGCAGCCAGGTCAAAGAATTTGCGGATGCCGGACGGACGCATCTCCGCAGCGGCAGGCGCGATCAGTTTATCGTAATCCATCACAGCACCGTGCACTCTCTTTCGTCGATCTCGTCGTCCTGATACAGCCGACCCTCTTTTTTATAGGTACGCAGCACAAAGTGGGTCGCGGTGGACAGCACATCGTCCAGCGGGGACAGGCGCTTTGCCACGAACAGCGCGATCTGCTGGAAGGTCTGTCCCTTGACGATCACCTGCAGGTCGTAGCCGCCGCTCATCAGCAGCACATTCTCCACCTCGTCAAAGGCAGCGATGGTCGCTGCGATCTCGTCAAAGCCGCGGCTCTTCTTGGGGCTGACCTTCAGCTCGATGACCGCTTCCACCCGGTTGACCCCGGCCTTTTCCCAGTCCACAAGGGTCTTGTAGCCCTTGATGATGCCCTGTGCACGCGCCAGATCGATCATTGCCGCGACCTCGGCAGAGGACTTATTCAGCATCGTGGCAATGTCCTCTACGGGCAGCCGCGCATTATTTTCCAGAACCTTCAAAAGTTGTTCCATGATCTATACTCCTTCTCATCCCTGTATGGAATTGTGGATATTCTGTTTTAGTATAGCACAAGCGTTCTGTATTTGCACCTTAATTTTTATGATAGACTGTCTTTTACCGCCGAAAACTTCTCTTTTTTACAAAAAGTGTGTTCATTTTTTGCTAAATCTGCTATACTGAAGAGGCAAGTACCCCTGCACCCTTTGGGGGGCAGGCTCAATATCTTGAAAAGACGAGGGTGGAAGCGATGAAAGCATTTATTACCGTCATTGGACGTGACACCGTGGGTGTCGTTGCCAAGGTCTCCAGCCTGTGCTGTGAGCTGAACATCAACATCGAGGACGTGACCCAGAGCATCCTGCAGGGCATGTTCGCCATGATCATGCTGGTCGATCTGACCAACTGCAACACCAGCCACGAAGAGCTGCACAAGCGCACCGATGCGCTTGCCGCCGAGATGGGCATGCAGATCAACGTGACCCGCCAGGAAGTTTTTGATGCCATGCACACCATCTGATCAAAGGAGAAGCAGCCATGAGTATGTTTAATACCGGTGACATCCTCGAGACCATCGAGATGTTCACTCAGGACAATCTGGACGTGCGCACGGTGACGATGGGCATCAGCCTGCTGGACTGCATCGATCCGGATCCGAAAAAGGCGTGTGAGAAGATCTACAACAAGATCACCACCCGCGCCGCAAATCTTGTCTCTGCCGTGGAGCACATCAGCTCGGAGTACGGCATCCCCATCATCAACAAACGCATCAGCGTGACCCCCATCGCCATGCTGCTGGGTGCCTGCCCGGACGCAGACCCGGTGGATTTTGCCAAAACGCTGGACGCTGCGGGCAAAAAGGTGGGCGTCAACTTTGTAGGCGGCTACACCGCGCTGGTACACAAGGGCTTTTCTGCCGGTGATCTGCGGCTGATCGAGTCCATCCCCCGCGCCCTTGCCGAGACTGACATCGTGTGCAGCTCGGTGAACATCGGCGCGACCAAGGCAGGCCTGAACATGGATGCCATCAAGCTGATGGGCGAGGCTGTCCGCAAGGCCAGCGAGCTGACCGCCGACCGCCAGTGCATCGGTGCGGCAAAGCTGGTCGTGTTCTGCAATGCTCCTGAGGACAACCCCTTTATGGCAGGTGCCTTCCACGGTCCCGGCGAGCCGGACTGCGAGATCCATGTGGGTGTTTCCGGTCCCGGTGCAGTGCGTGCGGCGCTGGCACGCCTGCCCAAGGATGCCCCCATCGATGAAGTGGCAGAGCTGGTCAAGCGCACTGCCTTCAAGATCACCCGTGTGGGTCAGCTGGTCGCAAACCTTGCCTCCAAGGAGCTGGGCGTGCCCGCCGGCATCATCGACCTGTCTCTGGCTCCCACACCCGCCATCGGCGACAGTGTGGCGAACATTCTGGAAGAGATGGGTCTGGAGACCTGCGGCTGCTGCGGCACCACCGCCTGCCTTGCTCTGCTGAACGACGCCGTCAAAAAGGGCGGCGTGATGGCATCCAACCATGTGGGCGGCTTGTCCGGTGCCTTCATCCCGGTCAGCGAAGATGCCGGTATGATCCATGCCGCCGAGACCGGCTGCCTGACCATTGAAAAGCTGGAGGCCATGACCGCCGTCTGCTCTGTGGGCATCGACATGGTCATCATCCCGGGCGACACCCCGGCTTCCGTCATCAGTGCCCTGATCGCAGACGAAGCCGCCATCGGCATGGTCAACAGCAAGACTACCGCTGTGCGCGTCATTCCCGCCATCGGGCGCAAGGCGGGCGAAGTGCTGGACTTTGGCGGTCTGCTGGGCTATGGCCCCATCATGCCGGTCAACCAGCACGACCCCTCGGTGTTCATCAACCGCGGCGGCCGCCTGCCCGCCCCCATGCAGTCGTTGAAAAACTGAGAGGCTTCCACCGGAATATTTTTTACAAAACAGACCCATCCTCTGGTTATCATTTCCAGAAGAGGGGTCTGTTTTTTATGTTATCACACTCGTTTTTCTCCCGGCCGCTCCCGCGGCGGCAGATGGCGCAGCTCTGCGCGGGGCTGTGGCTGGCGCTTTTGCTATGCGGCGCGTGGCAGGCATTTGCATGGAGCCGCGCCCAGCTCGACACCGGGGCAGCAGTCTGCGCCGACACCCTGCGGCTGCACATCCGTGCCGACAGCGATTCCATTGCCGACCAGAGCATAAAGCTTGCCGTGCGGGATGCCGTCCTTGCGTACATGGATGTCCACTGCCCCGCCAACGACAAAGCCGCCGCTCTGCGCTGGACGGCGCAGAACCTGCTGCCTTTGCAGCTCACCGCCCGCCGCGCACTGGCACAGCGGGGCAGCCACGCCCCGGTGCGGATCCAGCTTGTGGAGATGTACTTTGCCACCTCTCACTATGCGGGCGCCCAGCTCCCCGCCGGGCGGTACACCGCGGTGCGCATCGACATTGGTACAGATACGCAGTACGGCAAAAACTGGTGGTGTGTGCTCTACCCGGGGCTGTGCCGTTCTGCCTGCGGGGGCTATGCTCTGCCGCAGGAGAATGACCTTGTCTGCGGAGAATATATCCTGCGCTTCCGGCTCGCCGATCTGTGGCAGCAGCTCACCGCTCCCCGCGGGGACCGCCTGCTCGCCGCCGGATGAGCTTTTGCTCACCTTTGCCCGGCGCTGCGCATAGCATAGAGAGAAAGGAGCGTGGACAACAATGGCGATCCCCGCATATTATTCTCTCATCCAGCGCGGCACGCGCGGACCGGATGCAGCACTGGTGCAGACATGGCTCAACGGCATCCGCGATCAGTGCACATGGTATTCCACCCTGACGGCCGATGGCATCTACGGCGCCAAAAGCGAAAATGCCATCCGGGAGTTCCAGACCAAAAACGACCTGACCGTGGATGGCAAGGTCGGTCCCAACACATGGAACACCCTGTATAACCGCTACGCCGCCAGACACGGTGCTGTTACCCCCTACCCCGGCGTTGCATTGCGCAGCGGCAATGCAGGCGGCACGGTGCGGCTGGTGCAGCAGACCCTGAACGCCAAGGGCGAGAACCTTGCTACAGACGGACGGTTCGGTGCAAAAACCGCTGCCGCCGTACAGCGGTTCCAGCGCAAGAACGCGCTGACCGCCGATGGCGCAGTCGGACCCGCTACCTGGGAAAAGCTGTTCGGCTGAGCCGGTTCCCTCTTCCCTGTCAGAGGCTGGCACTCCGGTGCCAGCCTTTTCCCGGTTTGCCCGGTGGACAAACCCGCCCCTGTTTTTTATAATAGGAGACAGAAAGAAGGTGTTTTATTTGCGATTTTTGCACCTGTCCGATCTGCATCTGGGCAAGCGCGTGTGTGAGTTCTCCATGCTGGAGGATCAGCGCGCTGTTTTAGAGCAGATCCTCGCGCTGCTGGACGAGCGCCCCGTAGACGGGGTGATCCTTGCAGGTGATCTGTACGACAAACCCGTTCCGCCCGCCGAGGCGGTGCGTCTGCTGGACTGGTTCCTCACCGGGCTTGCTGACCGGAAGCTCCCGGTATTTGCCATCAGCGGCAACCACGACTCCGCCGACCGCCTTGCCTTTGGCGCACGGCTGCTGGCGGGCAGCCACATCTATTTCAGCCCGGTGTTCGAGGGTGCCCCCGCGCCCATCTCGCTGGAGGACGAACACGGCGTGCTGGATGTTTACTTACTGCCCTTTTTAAAGCCCGCCACGGTGCGCCATATCTACCCGGACGAGCCGGTGGAAAGCTACAACGATGCGCTTGCCTGCGTGCTGCGCCACTGTCCCCTTGACCCGCAGCACCGCAGCGTGCTGGTGGCACATCAGTTCGTGGCGGGTGCCGCTGCCTGCGAGAGCGAAGAGCCCTCGGTAGGCGGGCTGGACTGCGTGGACGCTGCCCTGTTGGAAGGGTTCGATTATGTTGCCCTTGGGCACCTGCACAGCCCGCAAAAGGTCGGGCGCGAGACAGTGCGCTACTGCGGCACCCCGCTGAAGTATTCCTTCTCGGAAGCATCTCAGCACAAGAGCGCGACTTTTGTGGAGCTTGGGGCAAAGGGAACCGTGACCCTTTCCACCGTGCCGCTGCACCCGCTGCACGATCTGCGCGAGCTTCGGGGCAGCTATCTGGAGCTGACCGACCGCCGCCGGTACGAGGGCACTGCCACCGATGATTATCTGCACATCACCCTGACCGACGAGCAGGATGTGCCCGATGCCCTGGCGCGGCTGCGTGTGATCTACCCCAACCTGATGCGGCTGGACTATGACAACCACCGCACCCGGCAGGATCAGCAGATCACCGCGCCCGAGCGGGCAGAGCAGCGCAGCCCGCTGGAGCACTTTGCCGCCTTTTATGAGCTGCAGAACAACCAGCCTCTCTCCGAGCAGCAGGCAGCATTCTGTCAGGAGCTGATCGACTCCATCTGGAAGAAGGAGGAGGACGTATGAGACCGCTTCGTTTGACCCTTTCTGCCTTTGGCCCCTACGCCGCTGAGACCACCCTTGCGCTGGACAGGCTCGGCAAAGGCGGGCTGTACCTCGTCACCGGCGACACCGGCGCGGGCAAAACGACCCTGTTCGATGCCATCACCTATGCACTGTACGATCATTCCAGCGGCGGCGTGCGGGACGGCTCCATGCTGCGCAGCAAATATGCCGATGCCAGAACGCCGACCTTTGTAGAGCTGGAATTTGAGGTGAACGGCAAATGTTACACCGTGCGCCGCAACCCGGAATATCAGCGCCCCAAGAGCCGCGGCGAGGGGTTCACCGATGAAAAAGCAGCTGCCACCCTGACCTTTGCGGACGGCCGCCCGCCCGTGACCAGAGCCAAGGAGGTCACCGCCGCCGTACAGGAGATCATCGGGCTGGATTACAGCCAGTTCTGCCAGATCGCCATGATCGCACAGGGGCAGTTCACAAAGCTGCTGAATGCTTCCACCGAGGAGCGCAGCCGCATCTTCCGCAAACTGTTCCGCACCCAGCGGTATCAGCAGCTGCAGGAGCGCCTGCAGGAGGAAAACTCTGCCCTGACCCAAAAATGCAGCGAGCAGGATCTGCTGCTCGGCAGCATTCTGTCGGCGGTTTCCTTCCCGGAAGAGGATCCGGATGCCGCCGCTCTTGCCGCGCTTTCTGCCCAGACCCCGCCGGAGGAGGTCTGTTCTCTTCTGGAAGAGCTTTTGACCCGGCTGCGCACCGCGCTGGACGAAAACACTGACGCATTGAACGAGACCGAACACGAGCTGACCCTTTGCCAGCAGAAGATCGGCGCAGCAAAGCAGGCACAGCAGCTCACCGAACAGCTTGCCCAGCGCCAACAGGAACTTGCGGCCGCTCTCCCCTTGCGGGATGCAGCACAAAAGGCAGCCGCCCTCCATGCAGGCACCCCCGCCCGATTGGAGGAGCTTGCCGCCGCCATCCAGCGTCAGCGCACCGCACTGGCAGACTACGACACGCTGGCTCAGCTCTGCCGTGATCAGACTGCCGCACAGGATGCCGCACAGCTCGCACAGGCGGCTGCCCAAAAGACCCGTGCCCGGCTCTCTGCGCTGGATGCATCCCTTGCATCCACCGAAACGGAGCTTGCCGGGCTGGAGGATGCACCGACCCAGCTGCTGCGATTACAGACCGAACAGCAGCAGCAAACGGCGCGCCAGACCGCACTTACCACCTTGCGCACCCGGCTGAGCGAATGCCAGAAACTCGCCCAGACCGCCAAGAATGCGCAGGATCTCTACCGCACCGCCGCAGATGCACTGGATGCCGCCCGCAGCCAGCAGAGCGTGCTCGAACGCGCCTTTCTGGACGCGCAGGCAGGGCTTCTGGCACAGACCCTCACCGAAGGCAAGCCCTGCCCGGTCTGCGGCAGCCTCCACCACCCTGAGCGGGCAGCCCTGCCCCACACCGCGCCCACACAGGCGCAGGTAGACACTTCCAAGGCGCAGACGGCGGCTGCGGAAGCTGCCGCACAAAAGACCAGTGCCGCCGCACAAAGCGCTCTTGCCTCCGCAAACGAAGCCCGCGCCTCCCTGCGCCGGGATGCCGAGAGCCTTTTGCCCGACCGCTTCCTCACCCCGGAGGGGGAGAGCATCCCCCTGACCTTTGCGCGGATGCACAGCATCCTCGATCAGGAGGACGAAGCCCTGCGCACCGCACAGCAGACCTCCGCAAAGGCGCTTGGCAGCGCAAAAGCGGACTGCCGCCGCCGCACCGAACTGGAGACCGAGCGCCAGCAAAAAAACAACCAGCGCCCGGCACTGGAAACAATGGCTTCCGAGCAGGAGAGCACCGCCGCCGCACAATCTGCCAAAGCCGCTGCGCTCACCCGGCAGATCGATGCCCTGCGCAGCACCCTGCCCTTCCCCCAGCGGCAGAATGCCGAGCAGGCACTGCAAACACTCAGCGCCGAGCGCGATTCCCTGCGCACCGCAAGCGAGCAGGCAGAGCATGCATTCCAGCTCGCTGAACAGCGCTGCACCGCTGCGCAGTCCGCAGTCGATGCGCTGCTCCGTCAGCAGACTGCTGCCGCTGCGGAGCTTCCCGCGGAACCGGCCGAGACCCTTTTGCACCGGCAGACAGAGCTTACCGCCGCGCGGGATACGCTGCGCCAGCAGGAAAAGCAGCTCAACGCCCATCTTCTGCCCAGCCGCAAGGCGCTGGAGCAATACCGCACCGCTGCCGCCGAACGCACCAGGCTGGAACAGCGCTGGCAGTGGGTCAACGCCCTTGCCGCCACCGCTGGCGGCACCCTGACCAGCAAGCAGAAGATCCGTCTGGAGGCCTACATCCAGATGAACTACCTTGACCGCATCCTCGTCCATGCCAACACCCGCCTGATGCAGATGACCGGCGGGCAGTACGAACTGGAACGCATCGGGGCTGAGAACCAGCGCAGCCAGTCCGGATTGGATCTTGGCGTAGTGGATCATTACAACGGCACCCGCCGCAGTGTCAAGACCCTTTCCGGCGGCGAGAGCTTCAAGGCATCGCTGGCACTGGCGCTCGGCCTTTCGGACGAGGTGCAGAGCGCGGCAGGCGGCATCCGGCTGGACACCCTGTTTCTGGATGAGGGCTTCGGCTCGCTGGACGAGGAATCCCTCGAACAGGCGATCCGGGTTCTTGCGGGCCTGACCGAAGGCGACCGGCTGGTGGGCATCATCTCCCATGTCGGCGCGCTCAAGGAGCGCATCGATCACCAGATCATCGTGCGCAAGGCACGCAGCGGCGGTTCCACGGTGG
>CAZUDU010000016.1:4023-20540 GCA_964619455.1 uncultured Faecalibacterium sp. | reverse complement strand
TTCTCAGATCTGATCCAGTGCCTGTGCGATATCCGCGATCAGATCCTCGCTGCTTTCCAGGCCGCAGCTCATGCGCACCAGCTCGGCAGGCACGCCGGCGGCAGCCAGCTGCTCGTCGGTCATCTGGCGGTGAGTGCTGGAGGCAGGGTTCAGGCAGCAGGTGCGGGCATCCGCAACATGGGTCTCGATGGCAGCGAGCTTGAGCGCCTTCATAAAGGTGTTTGCCGCCTCACGGCCGCCTGCCAGACCAAAGGAGACCACGCCGCAGCTGCCATTCGGCAGGTATTTCTTTGCAATCTCATGATAGGGGCTGCTCTCCAGATCGCAGTACTGGACATAAGCCACCTTGGGGTGTGCTTCGAGGAACTTTGCAACTGCCAGACCGTTCTCGCAGTGGCGCTTCATGCGCACATGCAGGCTTTCCAGACCGAGGTTCAGCATAAATGCGTTGGTCGCGGACTGAGTGGAGCCAAAGTCGCGCATGAGCTGCGCAGTTGCCTTGGTGATAAAGGCGCCTTCCTTGCCAAAGCGCTCGGCATAGGTGATGCCGTGGTAGCTGTCGTCCGGGGTGCACAGGCCGGGGAACTTCTCCGCGTGCGCCATCCAGTCAAACTTGCCGCTGTCCACGATGGCGCCGCCCAAAACTGCGCCGTGGCCGTCCATGTACTTGGTGGTGGAATGGGTCACGATGTCTGCGCCCCACTCAAAGGGACGGCAGTTGACCGGCGTGGGGAAGGTGTTGTCCACGATCAGCGGCACGCCGTGGGCATGGGCAGCCTTTGCGAACTTTTCAATGTCCAGCACGGTCAGCGCAGGGTTTGCGATGGTCTCGCCGAACACGACCTTGGTGTTGGGCTGGAAGGCAGCGTTCAGCTCCTCTTCGGTGCACATCGGATCCACAAAGGTAGCCGTGATGCCCATCTTTGCCATCGTGACCGAGATCAGGTTGAAGGTACCGCCGTAGATGGTGCTGGACGAAACGATGTGATCGCCCGCCGAGCACAGGTTGAACAGCGCAAAGAAGTTGGCCGCCTGACCGCTGGAGGTCAGCATCGCAGCGGTGCCGCCTTCCAGCTCACAGATCTTTTTTGCCACCATATCGCAGGTGGGGTTCTGCAAACGGGAGTAGAAGTAGCCGTTTGCCTCCAGATCGAACAGCTTGCCCATGTCCTCACTGGTCGCATACTTGAAGGTCGTGGACTGGATGATAGGGATCTGGCGGGGTTCGCCGTTGCCGGGGGTGTAACCGCCCTGCACGCAGATGGTGTCACGATTCATAGTTCAATGCTCCTTTGCTCGTTCGGTTCCGATAATAGAATTCCCCGCCGGAATACGGTCGGGGAATGGGGTTATTTCCGCAGACGCTTATCGCTCTTGGTCGCCCAGAAGGTGCCCACTGTCTGGAATGCCTGCACCATCAGGATCAGCAGCACAACGCAGATGATCATGATGTCGGTCTGGTAACGGTAGTAACCGTAGGACAGTGCGATCTTGCCCAGACCGCCGCCGCCAATGACACCGGACATGGCAGAATAGCCCAGAATGGTGGTCAGCGCGGTGGTCATGCTGGAGATCAGACCCGGCAGACACTCCGGGATCATGACCTTGGTAATGATCTGGAAGGGGGTCGCGCCCATGCTCTGGGCAGCCTCCACCACACCTTCGTCCAGCTCACGCAGACTGGTCTCGACCAGACGCGCCACAAAGGGGAACGCCGCCACCACCAGCGGCACGATGGTCGCCTTGGTACCGACCGTGGTGCCCACGATGGCACGGGTCAGCGGGAACACACAGATCATCAGGATCAGGAAGGGGACGCTGCGCAGGATGTTGATGACCACGTTCAGAACGTGCATCAGCCAGCCGGGCAGCGGCAGAATGCCGTCCTTATCGCCCGCGACCAGCAGAACACCCAGCGGCAGACCCAGTGCCAGCGCAAACGCCGTGGACAGTACAGTGACGTAGAACGTCTCCCAGATGGCAAAGCCATAATCTGCAAAGCTCATTCGCCGGTCACCTCCTCCACACTCACACCGGGCTGCTCACGCATATATTCCGCAGCCTGCTTTGCTTTCTCGATCTCACGCGGGAGCTTGAGCAGCATGCTGCCGTAGCACTGCCCGCTGAGGTCACGGGTATCGGCGCTGAGCACCGACACCAGAATGCCTTTTTCTGCCGCAAGGCTTGCCACCAGCGGCTTTTCGGTGGAGGAACCGTTGAAGGTCACTCGCACCACATGATCGTCCGGCGCAAAGCTGGACAGATCCCGTGCAGCGCTGCCGCCGTTGGGCGCCACCAGCCGCTTTGCCGCAGCGGTCTTGGGGTTTGCAAAGATCTCCTGGACCAGACCTTCTTCCACGACCACACCGCCGTCCAGAATGGCCACACGGTCACAGATCTCCTCCACGACGCTCATCTGGTGGGTGATGACCACCACCGTGATACCGAGCTTGCGGTTGATATCCTTGATCAGGGTCAGGATAGAGTGGGTGGTGTTGGGGTCCAGCGCACTGGTCGCCTCGTCACACAGCAGCACCTTGGGGTCGGTGGCCAGTGCACGGGCAATGGCGATGCGCTGCTTCTGACCGCCGGACAACTGTGCCGGGTAAGCGTTTGCCTTGTCCGGCAGCCCGACCATCTCCAGCAGCTCCTTGGCGCGTTTTTCCGCCTCTGCCTTCTTCACACCTGCCAGCTCCATGGGGAAACAGATGTTGTGCAGGCAGGTGCGCTGCATCAGCAGGTTGAACTGCTGGAAGATCATAGTAATGTCGCGGCGGCGCTCACGCAGCTGGGCGGGAGAAAGCTTCTCCATCTCAATGCCGTCGATAACGACGCTGCCCTCGGTGGGGCGCTCCAGCAGATTGATGCAGCGCACCAGCGTGGACTTGCCCGCGCCGGACATACCGATGATGCCGTAGATCGAACCATCCGGGATGGTCAGCTCGATGTCCTTCAGCGCGTTCACCGCGCCGTCCTTCATCTGAAAGGTCTTGGAAAGATGTTTGATCTCGATCACAGAAATGCTCCTTAAATTATTAGCCCTCGATGGCTGCCAGACTGTCCTGCTTGCCGCCGTAGATGCCCATCGGCTCCACGTGGATGCCGGCAACGGTCACCAGATGGGTGCCCTTCTCGGCGTTGAAGTTGTCCAGATACGGCTGATGCTGGAAGTAGTTGGTGTCCACCTGACCGTCCTCGACCACCGTGTTGGGGATCACATAGTCGTCGTACTCCTGAATATCCAGCGTGATGCCCTTGGCAGCCAGAATGGGCTTGCAGATCTCCAGCACCTCGCAGTGGGGAGCGGGGGTAGCTGCACAGCTCACGGTCTGACCGTTCAGCGCATCGTAGTCGATGGAAGCATCGTAGCCGTCAGTGGGGTTCTCCACGACAGAAACGACCGCACCCTTGTACTGCTCGTTCATGTAGTCCTTGACCTGCTGGCTGTTCAGCGCAGCGATCAGAGCCTTGATGAGGGGGTTCTCTTCATTGCCCTCCTTGCAGACCAGCACGTTGACGTAAGCAGAGGAGCCGTCCTCCATTGCCAGCGCATCGGTCATGGGATCCAGACCGGCGGGGATGGCGTAGTTGGAGTTGATGACCGCGTAGTCCTCATCCTTCAGGACATTGGGCACCTGAGCGGCTTCCACCTCGTCCACCGTGACATTGTGGGGGTTGTCCACGATGTCGTTCTTGGTTGCGGTGATGCCTGCATCTGCCTTCAGGGTAAAGAAGCCGTTCTTCTCCAGCAGAGCCAGAGCGCGTGCTTCGTTGGTGGTGTCGTTGGGCACAGCGACCTTGATCGCCTTCTTGGAGGAGCCGCCGCAGCCGGTCAGGGTTGCGCCAGTTGCAGCTGCTGCCGCTGCAATGCCGGAAACTTTCAGAAAATCGCGACGAGTGATCATAACAGATACCTCACTTTTTAATAAAACAGTTGTTGAAAACGTCAGATGCAGCGCCGCGGTTTCCCGTCCGCCCGCTGCACCGGAAGCAAAAAAGCTCCCGTCCTTACCAAGCCTGCGCTTGTGCAAGGACGGGAGCTTTGACAATACTTCCGTGGTACCACCTTGGTTTACTGCCCCCTCACAGGGCGCAGCCTCGATGCTGCGGCATACCCTCTTTGTATGCGACAGCCGGACGCTGTAACGGGCGCATCCCGTTGCAAACTTAGCGCTCCTGCGCCTCGCCCGCACGGCTCCGAGACCATTTTCCGCTTCCTGTTTCCTGCCCTTTTCCACCGCCCGGGCTCTCTGGTGAGGATCAATGCGAAAGCATACTTTTCTCTTCACAGCCATTTTTGTGATATTGCGTTAATTGTACTCCAAAGCCCCGGATTTGTCAACAGGCACAGCAAAGTTTTTTCGCCGGAAAATGCCTGCCGCAGCCGGTATATTTTCGTCAGGCACCATGCGGCTTTCCGCTTTTGAAAAGACATTTTTCCGCCCTCTTGTTTCTCGTTGCGCTCCATGATAGAATAAAACCAATACGATCCGCAAGGAGGACGACCAATGACAGCCAGAGAGCCATCCCCAGACGAAGAGCTGCGCAGGCGCATCATGGATTTTATCATGGCAGCCGGGCAGACTCTGCTGGAAAACGGCGCCGAAGTATTCCGGGTGGAGCAGACCATGCAGATCATGGCGCGCAGCTTCCACCTGCGGGAGTTCCACGTTTATGTTCTGACCAACGGCATCTTTGCCAGCGCAGGCACTGCCGAGATCAGTGAGGTTCGCAACGTTCCCACCCGCACGACCCATTTGGGCCGGGTCGCTGCGGTCAACGCCCTCTCGCGCGAGATCGCGCAGACCGAAATGTCCCTTGCCGAAGCGGAGCTGCGCCTTGCCGAGGCACAGCGCATCCCCTTCCCCAAGGATTGGGTCCAGCTGGCCGCCGGCGCTTCCGGCGCATTCTGCTTTGCACTCATCTTTGGCGGCGACCTGCGTTCGGCGGCTGCGGCTGCGGTGGCCGGTCTGATCGCCAGCGCCTACCTGCTCTTCTGCGGCAGGCGCTCGCTCTCCGGCGGCTTCCAGAAGATCACCACCGCCGCCCTCATCACGCTGGTGTGCATCCTCGGGTGCGAGGTGCTGCACGCTTCTGCCAGCCACGCCGTCATCGGTGCGCTGATGATCCTGACACCGGGCATCGCCTTCACGATGGGCATCCGGGATTTTGTGCAAGGCGATTATCTTTCCGGCACCATCCGCATGATCGACGCCCTGCTCATCGCTGCCAGCATCGCTATCGGCGCCGGTCTCGTGCTGAGCCTTTACACTATGGTTACGGGGGTGATCGTTGCATGATGGCTCTGACCTCTGCGCAGCTCGGCGAGCTGTGCGCCCAGTTTTTGTTTGCCGGGGTCGGCACTTTGAGCTTTGCCATCCTGTTTGCCTGCCCCACCCGTTCGCTGCCCTTCTGTACATTGGTGGGCGCGGTAGGCTGGTTCGTGTATGAGCTGCTGGTCATGTTCGGGGCCGACAGTGCCACGGCCTCCCTGCTGGCCGCCATCCCCCTGTCCTTGCTGGCGCGCATCTTTTCCATCACCATCAAAATGCCGGTCACCATCTTTTTGCTTTCCGGCATCTTCCCGCTGGTGCCGGGCGCAGGCATCTACTACACCGCCTACTACTTTATTCAGGGTGATAATACGCTTGCCCTCTCCAACGGCATCAACACCTTCAAGGTCGCGGTCGCGCTCGCCATCGGCATCACGCTGGTGCTCAGCCTGCCCTTCCCCACATGGAGAAATATCAGGAAATAAGCCTGCAAAAAGAGCGGTCACACAAAGGATGTGTGACCGCTCTTTTCAGTTATTCCGCAAATACGTATTTATGCAGCCGGTCGAAGGCTTCCTGCACCCGGTCCAGCGGCAGCGCCAGATTCATGCGGATCGCGCACGGGCCGTGGAACATCCGCCCGTCCTGCCATGCCACGCCGACATCCCAGCCAGCCTTCAGCACCTCTGCAATGGTCTTGCCGTGGCGCTCGCACCACTTAGTGCAGTCGAGGAAGATCATATAGGTCCCTTCCGGCTTTGCCACCTCGACCCCGTCAAAGTGCTTTGCAATGTAGTCGCAGGCGTAATCCACGTTGCCGGTCAGCACCTGACGCAGCTCGTCCACCCATTCGTAGCCTTCCGGCTGGTATGCGCCGATGAGCGCGTGCATGGACATCACGTTCATGGAGTTATAGTGGCTCTTTGCGCTCTTTGCCAGCACACGATCCCGCAGAGTAGCATTGTAGATGATGTGGTAGCTGCCCACCAGACCCGCAAGGTTGAAGGTCTTGCTGGGCGCATACAGCGCCACTGTGCGCTGCTTTGCATCCTCGCTGACCGACTGGGTCGGGATGTGCTTGTGCTCGCCGAGGGTCAGGTCCGACCATATCTCGTCCGAGATCACCACACAATCGTTGCGGGCATAGACCTCCATCGCCTGCTCCAGCTCCCAGCGCTCCCACACACGGCCGCAGGGGTTGTGCGGGCTGCACAGCACCGCCACATGGATATGGTTCTCCTTCAGCTTGCGATCCATATCCGCGTAGTCCATCCGCCAGACACCCTGCTCATCCTTGACCAGCGGGGTGTGAACGATGCGGTAGCCGTTGTCCTCGATGGAATGGGTAAAGCCGATGTAGGTCGGGCTGTGCAGCAGCACGGCATCGCCCGGTGCGGCAAAGCAGGTCAGCGCGCTGACCACGCCGCCCAGCACACCGTTCTCGTAGCCGATGTGCTCCGGCTTGAGCCCCATCACCCCGTTGCGGATCGCCTGCCAGCGGATGATCGCATCATAGTATTCCGCCGTCGGCTCAAAGTAGCCGTATGCCGGGTGCTGCGCGCGGGCAATGATCGCCTGCGGCACGGTGGGCACCGTGGCAAAGTTCATGTCCGCGACCCACATTGGGATGACATCAAAGCCTTCCTTCGGTCCTTCCGGCGCAAAGCCTCCGCCTGTGCCCACCGCATCCACCGCAATGGCATCCTTACCATGGCGGTCCAGATGAGAGGTAAAATCGTATTTCATAGCAATGCTCCCTTTCAACAGTCTCTTTTTGCTCCATTGTAGCAACCCGCTTTCAAAAGGTCAATACGACACCATTCTTTTTGCCCGGTCTCTTTTCCCTCTGGAAAGACCGCTGCGGATGCGGTATACTGGGGTCAGATCAACTTTTTGCACGGGAGGTGCATTTTTCAGGCTATGGTACAGGTAGATCTTATCACCGGTTTTCTCGGCGCGGGCAAAACGACCTTTCTGCGCCGGTATGTCCGGTATCTTCTGGCACAGGGACACAATGTCTGCATTCTGGAAAACGACTTTGGCGCGGTGAACGTGGACGCACTGCTTTTGCAGGATCTTCTGGGCGAGCGCTGCGATCTGGAAACGATCAGCGGCGGGTGCGACTGCGACACCCACCAGCGCCGGATGCGCACAAAGCTCATCTCGCTGGCGATGCGCGGCTTTGACCGGGTCGTTGTGGAACCGAGCGGCATCTTTGATGTGGACGAGTTCTTCGACCTTCTGCGGGACGACCCGCTCGACCGCTGGTATCAGATCGGCAGTGTGTTCTCCATCGTGGATGCCCTTCTGCCCGCCGCGCTTTCTTCGCAGGCGGAATATCTGCTTGCGTCCGAGAGCGCGCACGCCGGAGCGGTGCTGTTCAGCCGCAGCCAGCTTGCTTCGGACGAGCAGAAAGCGGCGGCGATCACCCATCTGGAACAGGCGCTCGCGCGCTGCAAATGTTCCCGCCGCTTTGCCCCGGAGGAGCTCTGGTTCCGGGACTGGGACGCCCTGACCGACGCAGAGCTGTCCGCGCTGGAATGCGCCGGACACTGCCCCGCCAGCTTTGAAAAGCTGCATTTTGACGAGCACGAAGCCTTTGCTTCCCTTTGCTTTCTGGAGCACGGGCTTTCCGGCAAGGCACTTTGTGAAGCCGCGCAGGAATTGTTTGCTGCCGCACACTGCGGGCACATTTTGCGGGTCAAGGGCTTTGCGCCCGCACCGGACGGCTGGCTGGAACTGAACGCCACCGCCGCCGGGCAGACCACCGCCCGGTTGGAACAGGGGCAGGAAGTGCTCATCGTCATTGGCGAAGCACTGGACAAAACCGCGATCCAGGCCGTTCTGGATCACCACCGATAATACAGGAGGTCTTTTATGCAGCAGGTACGAACCGCCATCATCGGCACCGGTGTCATGGGGCGCAAGTACGCCCAGATGATCGCCGCCGGGCAGGCTGCGCCCCTCACCCTCACAGCAGTCGTCTGCCGCCATGCGGACGCACAACAGTGGGCCGCCGAAACACTGCCCGCTTCGGTGCGGGTGTGCGAGAGCGCGGATGCCCTCTATGACCACGCCGAAGAATTTGACGCTGTGCTGGTCGTCACCCCGCACAAGAGCCACCCCCAGCTCGTTGAGCAGGCACTGCGCCACGGCAAGCATGTTCTGTGCGACAAGCCCTCGGCTTCCTCCCTGCTGCCCGCGCTGGGCATGAACCGCGCCGCCGAGGAAAGCGGGCTGGTCTTTGCCATGATGTTCCACCAGCGGCTGTACCGCAAGTATCTGCGGCTGAAGGAACTGGTGGATTCCGGCACTCTGGGCGAGATCCGCCGCATCCAGCTGGAAAACAGCCGCTACTTCCGCACATGGCTCTACCACCGCTCCGGCACATGGCGTTCGAGCTGGGCAGGCGAAGGCGGCGGTGCCCTGCTCAATCAGGGGCAGCACATTCTGGACATCTGGCAGTGGCTGTTCGGCATGCCGCAGAGCATCTATGCCATGATCCCCTACGGCAAGTACAACGACTTCCTCGTGGATGACGAAGCCACCGTTCTGATGGAATATCCCGGCGGCTGCACCGGCACCTTTATCCTCTCCACCGGCGAGGGCACCTACACCGAGCAGCTCAAGATCATCGGCACCCACGGTACCGCCCTGCTGGAGGACGACACCCTCACCCTGCACACCTACACGCAGGACACCGAGACCTACCGCCGCACCGCCGAATGCACCGAGCGCCAGCAGTTCTCCGAGACCATCACACAGGAGCAGTTCGGGGAGCAGCAGGAGCCTTACCCCGCCATGCTCACGAACTTCGGCAACGCCATCCTGCACGGGGAACCGCTTGTTGCTCCCGGTGTGGAGGGTACGAACGCCCTGATGCTGACCGATGCCGCGTATCTGTCCGCATGGCTGGGCGAAAAGCTCCCCCTCCCGCTGGACGCCGAACGCTTTGAGCAGGAGCTGCAAAAGCAGATCGCACGGGAAGCCGAACGCGGCTGAGCCGGTTTTCGATATACAAGAAACGCCCCGGCTGGTACAGCCGGGGCGTTTCTTTTTTGAGTCTTGATCGTTGGATCATTCCAGATCCGAACCGTTGCTGGCGATGACCTTTTTATACCAGTAGAAAGAATCCTTTCGGTAACGGTCACGGGTACCATTGCCCGCATCGTCCAGATCCACATACACAAAGCCATAGCGCTTTGCCATCTCGCCGGTGGAGGCCGAGATCAGGTCGATGCATCCCCACGGCGTGTAGGCAAGCAGCTCCACACCGTCCTCGATCGCCTGCTCCATCGCCCGGATGTGTCCGCGCAGATAGGCGATGCGGTAATCATCGTGGATGGTATCGTCTGCATTTCGGACATCGTGCGCGCCCAGACCATTCTCCACCACCATCAGCGGGAGCTGGTAGCGGTCATAGACCTGATTCAGATAGCAGCGCAGACCGTCCGGGTCCATCGACCATCCCCAGTCCGAATACTGAAGATAAGGGTTCTTTGCCCCCATGCTCAGGTTGCCTGCACCGTCCGCATCGACTTCCTTGTGGGTCGTGACGCAGGAGGTGGAATAGTAACTGAAGGAGTAAAAGTCCACCTTACCGGCCGCAAGATCGGCCGCATCGCTCGGCTGCATCTCCAGCTCGATCCCATTTTCCCTCCAGATGCGCTGAGCAAAGGCCGGGTACGCACCGCGCACCATCGTGTCGCCGCAGTAATAGTTGCCCACCTGCCACTTATGCTGCGCCGCAAGCACATCCTTGGGGTCGCAGGTCATGGGGTAGCTGCACATGCCTGCGATCATGCAGCCGACCTTGTATTCCGGGTCGATCGCGTGTGCGCGGCGCACTGCCCGTGCCGAAGCAACGAACTTGTTGTGCAGCCCCTGATAGATCTGCCGCAGCGCCGTCTTCGGGTAGCCCGGAACCATATCCGCGATCATGAGGGGCATATTGATCTCATTGAAGGTAAGCCAGTACCGGACCAACCCCCTGTACTCCCGGAAGATCGTCTCGGTATAGCGGTCGAACAGCTCGATGACCTCCCGGTTCGCCCAGTCCCCCAGCTCTTCCTCGATGTAAAGAGGAGTGTCAAAGTGGTGGATGGTCACGAGCGGTTCGATGCCGTATTTTTTCAGCTCCAGAAAGACCTGGCGGTAGAACTCCAGCCCTTCACGGTTGGGTTCTGTCTCTGTTCCGGTGGGGAAGATACGCGACCAGGAAATGGACATCCGGAACATCTTGAAGCCCATCTCTGCCAGCAGCGCAATGTCCTCTTTGTAACGGTGATAAAAATCCACAGCCTGCTGGTTCGGGTAGTAGCAGCCGTCCAGAACCGCCGCCTTTGCCCCGGCAGGTCTCTGCCCGCCAGAGGCAGGGATCCCGCCAAAGGCAGGGATCTTCTGTGTCGAGCCATCCGGCAGACGGTAGGTCACGCAGCGGGTCGTACGCGCCGTGCCGGAGGTGGTCATATCAGTGAGGGCGGGCCCTCGCCCGCCCTCATTCCAACCACCCTCGAACTGATTGGCGGCCGTTGCGCCGCCCCAATAAAAGTTCTCAGGGAATGGCATATTCGGTTTCCTTTCTGTACAAAAAACTCAAGCCTGTGCTGCCTTCTGAGCAGCTTCCTCTGCCAGAGCCGCCTGATCTTCTGCCTTCATGAAGGGGATGTAGATGAGGAAGCAGAGCACCAGCTGGACCAGCTGTGCAACGATGCCCTGCCAGCCGTGGCTCAGCATGCCGCCAAAGATAATGGGGAAGCCGGTGGGAGCAGAGATACCGTTGTTGTAGGGCAGGAAGCCGATGATGGTCAGCACCCATGCGCTGAACACCGAGACCGCGGGGGTGATCATCAGGGGCAGCAGCATACGGATGTTCATGACCTGCGGGATGCCGAACTTGACCGGCTCGGAGATGCCGAATGCTGCGGGGATCAGACCGACCTTGCCGACCGCCTTGAGCTTTTCGGACTTGCAGGTGAACAGGCAATGCAGAACGACGGCAAAGGAACGTGCGCCGCGGTTGCCAATGATAAAGCCCATGGTAAACAGGTAGGGCAGCGGCTCACCGGCATTGTAAGCTGCCAGGTTTGCCATCTGGGGAGCGTAGAACACTGCCATGAGCACCGGCATAACGACCATGACGCCGTGCATGCCGAAGAACCACAGGAACTCGATGAACGCCACGATGAACATTGCGGTAAAGATGTTGGAGCCCATTGCCATCAGAGGCTTCTGCAGCAGGCCGTAGACCAGCGTGGACAGGCTGCCGAAGGGGGTCGCTGCCATCACGGCGTAGATGATGCCGGCGATGCCTGCAATGATGCAGCCGGGGATAATGCCGGAGAAGGACTTGCTGACGATGGGAGGAACCGCGTCCGGCATCCGGATGCGGATGTTCTTCTTGATCAGATAGACATACAGACGGCCGAAGAGCAGTGCAGAGAACATTGCCACGAACATGCCGCTGGAGCCGATCGCACTGATGTTGATGTTGCCGTCCTCCGCCAGCGGAGTCAGGATCATAAAGCCCATCAGACCCATAAGGCCGCAGTTCAGCTCATCGGTCTTGTAGATCTCGCCGACCTTGTAGGCAACGGTGAACGCAATGTAGATAGCAATGATGCCGTTGGACATCTCTACGATCTGATCCAGCAGACCCTTGATACCGGTATTGACCAGAAGCTCGCCGATGCCCCAGAAGTCGATGGCGCCGATCAGCGTTGCCACCGAGCTGACCATCATGATCGCCAGCACGCCCATCATACCGCCGGACATGGCACGGACCATTTTGTTGGACTGGAACTTCTGTGCGCCATTCAGGATGGCTTGTACAAACTTGTTCTCAGAGATATTTGAGTGACCCATGATAGTTCCCCTTTTCTTCTTATTCCAAAAACATTTCTCTCAGCGACGGGATGTAGTCCGGCGGAAGCTCCAGCTCCTTTGCCGTATACTGTTCGATCCCGCCAAAGTTCGTGTCGATCAGATCCAGCGCTGCCAGCAGAAAGCTCTCGTTGGCTTCCTTCGCATAGCGCATCGCCTGGATCAGGTCTTCGTCGTGGGTCGCTTCCCACATTTTTTTCAGGCTTTTCTCGTTCTTTTCCTTTTTGCAGACATTGGTCAGCAGGTAGTCCTGCACAACAGTCTCGCGATCGACCCCCAGCAGCAGCAGAATGAGCGCCGCGCCGTATCCGGTGCGATCCTTGCCGCCGCGGCAATGCTGATCCAGCGGGAGGTTCTCCTCCTTGAGGATCATTTCCAGCATGGTGCGGTAGACCCGTTTGCTGTCCGGCGCTAAGACGAACTGCCGGTTCTGCTCGGTCATCAGTGCCTTCAGCCCCTCCGCCGTGATTTTTTCGCGGTGGGTATGATCCAGCTTGGGCACCTCGTCACTGGAGGCCATGGCTGCGGCATCCGCTTTGGGGTCCATGTGGCAGACCGTGACCCCCGGGATCTCGACATCCGGGCGATCCTTCCACTCGTGCTCGTTGCGGTAATCGATGACTGTCTTCAGCCCCAGCTCCTGCAGCATCCGGATATCCGTTCCGGTCAGATCGTGCAGATCATCCGAGCGGTACAGCAGCCCTTTTTTGACCCGGCGGCCGTCCTTCGTGACCAGGCCGCCAATGTCGCGGAAATTGTGCGCTCCCTCAAGCGGAAGCTTTCTGGTATCCAGCTCCATCCAGCACACCTTACAGCGCCAGTGCCATCTCGAGCACCTTTTTGCCGTTCATCTGGCCGTAATCCATCAGGTTGATGCCGGCCACCTTGATGCCCTGCGGTTCATAGGTGCTCTTCATCTCGTCCAGCAGATAGCCGATCTGCGGGCCGAGCAGCAGAACATCGGTCGGCTCCTTGTAAGAAGCGAAGGCAGATTCCGCCATTGCGATGATGTGGACTTCCTGCCCGGCAGCCTTTGCTGCGTCCTGCATTTTTTTGACCAGAATGCTGGTGGACATTCCTCCTGCGCAGATCAGAGTGATGTATTTCATAAGAAAGCTCCTTTCTTTTTATTCGTACAGTTTACGGTACATCTGGATCATCTGCTGTGCCAGATCACGAACCGTGATCGCATTCATCAGGTGGTCCTGTGCGTGCACCAGAAGCAGTGTGACCGGGGTCTGTTCTCCGTTCACCTCTGCCTGCAAAAGATCCGTCTGGCTGTGGTGTGCCTGGATCAACGATTCCTGACATTCTGCCATCTTTGCTTCTGCCGTTTCAAACTCGCCTTTTCCGGCGGCGGTGATCGCTTCCAGCGCTTTGCTGCGTGCGTTTCCGCCATGGACGACAAGTTCCATCACAACGGTCTCGATATCCATCTTCATTCACCCCTTGCGTTGCTTGTTGACATTATGATATCATTGCCCCCGCTGCATTTCCACAAAAGAAACTGCCACAAAGAATGTGGAAGCTGGCTGCAAAAAAAGATGTCCCGGACGGCAGCGCGCACCGTCCGGGACAAAATGAGGAAGAATAAAACAGGAGGGCGATCTTAGCTCAAAGCAGACGCATCAGCGTCTCATAGTCCGCTTCTTCGATCAGCGCCTGCACGGCCGCCTGATCCGAGACCAGATCCGTAGTAGCTCGATAGAATTTTTGCAGCTGTGTGTCCTCCTGCAGACCGATCACGGTCAGGATGACCAGCTGCACCTCCTGCCGCGACCAGAACACCGGCTTTGGCAAAACAGCCACATAGATGCGGGTCTGCTGCTCGGTGGGACGCAGCGGATGCGGGATGGCGACCCGGCTGACAAAATCCGTCGCGACCAGCCGCTCACGCTCCATGACTGAGTCGAACAGGGTCTGCGGCAGACCATCCATCCGGCAGGCGCAGTCACAAAGGTTTTTCAAAATCTGTTCCGGGGTATCCCCAAAGTCCTGCGCAAAGAACCGCTCCGGGGTATAATACCGGGTCAGATACCCCTTTTTGCCCCGGCGCAGGATGCGGTGCACCTTCTCACGGTCGGTATGCTCCAGAAACATCCCGACTTGCAAGATCGGCTTTGGAACGGCCTGTTCGATCGGGATCGTTGTAAAGATATAGTCGATCGCCTGGAAATCCATCGCCGCAAGACCCGTTCGGTCGCAGATGGTGAGTTTGCCGATATACTGCCCGAACTCCTGCAAATACTTCTGTTCCAGAAGCCTTGCGCTGCTTTTGCCGGAGCCGCAGACGATCAGGATATTGAGCTTTTCATGCGCGGTACCGTGGCGCTGTTTTTCCAGCGCAAGCGCAAAGATGATCGCAAGGTATGCGATCTCGTCATCCGGGATCTCGCGCTCGTAGCGCCGGCTCAGCACCATCGATGCCTGCACCGCAACGGTATACGCCATCAGATACTGGCTGCGGATCTCGTCACGCTGAGGGTTCGCCAGCGGGATATGATAACGCAGGCGGATGTCCAGCGCCGCCATGTGCTGGTTGAGCATCATCCGCAGCTCCAGATTATCCTTGAGGCAGATGTTCATCGTACTTTCCACACTGTCCAGCATGTTCAGCACGAGCTGATCGATATCCTCACGGATGACAAAGTTTCCGGTGCCGTCACTGCTCAGCCCGGAGTTCTTCTTGCCTGCCAGATGAAGTGCGATATAGGTCACTTCGTCCTCACAGAAGGCGATCTCATACTGCTGCGAGAGCTTTTCGAGCAGGGCATGGATAAACTCCTGCTCGGCAGGGCGCAGTATCACGTTCACCGGCTCGGAGAAGTGCACCGTGTGCCCGTTCTCGATGCGCAGGATGGCGACCGAAACATCGTGTACAAAGTTGTCAAAGGCGATCTCGGAGAGCTGGATCTTCCACACGGCAAGTTCTTCCCAGATCAGCTTGCCCAGCGCACGGTAGCGGTCGATCTGCTGCGGCAGCTCCCCCTGCTGGAAATACAGATCCCGCAAACAGCGCCGGATGTCAAATTCGTCTGCCTGTTCCAGACGGATGCCGTAATTCGGCTTTTGCGTCAGGGAAAGACGGTATTTTTCCAGATAGACGCGCACCTGCCGGAGGTCGTTGGACAGGGTCGCACGGGAGATATAGAGCCGGTCGGCCAGTTCTTCCAGCTTGATATACCCTTCCAGATTGAGCAGGAAGCGGCACAGGTAAAAGAACCTGGCCTGTGCAGTCTGCGGGATCGCAGCGGTCGCGCCCCGCTGGGCTTCCAGCCATGAATGGTAGCACGCCGGGTCGGTGATCTGCAGCCGGTAACCATAGTGCGCTTTGGAGCACAGGGCAGCGCCATGTTTTTGCAGACAGTCATCCAGTTCCCGCAGCCGGGTACGGACTGTCTTGGTACTGCAGTCCATCGAATTTGCCAGAGCCTCTGCCGTAACATACTCGATCTCAGACAAAAGCTCCAGAAGTGCCTGCAGTTGTTTTGTGAACATTCTTGGTGTTTCTCCTTCCGGCACACAGCACATCTGTTTTTTTCAGGGTAGACCCTTACAGTTCTTTATTGTAGCAATGAAGCGCGGAGATTTCAATCAATCAAATTACCACATTGAATCTGGAAGCCGCCGCCTGCGGTTCAAAAATCCGCCGGGTCATCCTCTACGATCAGGATGGTTCCACTTCATTTCTCATTTGTGTTCCGCCCCCGGTATAGCAGTCGTATCTTATGCATTTGCTGAAGAATTTCTTAGGAACTCTTAAGAAATCAGGCCGTGCGCTCCTTATGCCGTTCAAAGTCCGTTTTATCAGACTTAAAATATGTAGAATCAAACTCAGCGGAACTTTTGATTCAAAGGAGGATCCTATGCTGATCATTGTAACAGACGAAGGCGAATTTTGGAACCACCGGAATCCGCTTCTGGAACGCTATGCTGACAGTGTTCTGGTCGTCTGCCTTGGCGGAAAGAAGGTGACTGACCAGTACCGCTGCTTTGTCCCGCCGCATCCGGGATTCCGCGGCAGAGGCATGCCGGACAACTGTGCCGGAACCTGCCCGCAGTGTGATGCCGAGCTTCGTGAATTACAGCAGCTGCTGCAAGCCATCCCGGAATCAGAGCGCGTCTACCCGCAGTTCGAGATCCGGGATGTCCCCGCCATGCCCGTCTACAATGATGAAATGACCGGCCTCTTGCGCCGCAAGGAGCCGCCCGAATCGGACGCCACGAAAGGAGCAACTGACCATGAGTGAGATCATGTCCATTTCGCGCCACCGCATGGGGATCGATGGCCCCGGCGTCCGGACGCTGGCCGGCTCCTGCGCACCGTGGGCAAGGAGAAGGTCTGTATCCGCTACCCGGTCA
>CAZUDU010000016.1:0-3923 GCA_964619455.1 uncultured Faecalibacterium sp. | reverse complement strand
GGCCGGCTCCTGCGCACCGTGGGCAAGGAGAAGGTCTGTATCCGCTACCCGGTCATCCCCGGCTATACTGCCGAGAAAGACCGCGAGCGCGGCATGGACTGTCTGCGCAAAACGTTCTCTCCGGAGATCCGTTTCGAAGAGTTCGAGTATCTGGTTTTGTGAAGCATTTCACCGAAAGGAGGTTCCCGCATGAAAGTCTTTATTCAGGCATCCCGCGAAGGGATGCCGCACAATTACAACTTCTTCAGCGCCTATCAGGGGTTCCGGGAGATGGGACACGAGACGGTCCTTTTCCGCACCCCGGAGCAGCTGCGGCAGAGCCGCAAAGAGGATCTTGTGGTCGGCTATGTTAACACCGTCCGTCACCGGCTGGCGGAGCTTGGCGTCTCCACCCCGGAAATGGATTACCCGGAGGAATTGCACGCGTTTCTGGGCAGAAAGATCTGGCAGACCAAAATGAGCCGGGTGACCGATCACCCGGAGTGCTGGCCGGTGTTCGTCAAACCGGTCGAAGACAAGAAGTTCACCGGCGTCGTTGTCCGTTCGCCCCATGATCTGATCGGCTGCGGCACCTGCGGAGAGGATCCCGACGCATTCTGTTCCGAGGTCGTGAACTTTTGCGCCGAATGGCGATGCTTCGTCCGTTACGGACGCATTCTGGATGTCCGCCCCTACAAAGGGGATTGGCGGCTGCACTATGATCCCGCGGTCATTGAACAGGCGGTCAGATGCTTTTCAAGTGCGCCGCAGGGCTACGCGATGGATTTTGGTCTGACCGATGACGGACGCACCCTTCTGATCGAGGTCAACGATGGCTACGCACTGGGATGCTACGGCCTGTTCTATCTGGACTATGCAAAGCTCCTGTCTGCCCGCTGGGCTGAGCTGACCCGGACCGAGGACGAATGTGCCTTTGATCTGCGCTAAGCAAAGCACCCCCGGAAGAAAAGCCGTGAACGCTTTTCTTCCGGGGGTGCTGCTTTTTCAGACCCGGCCCAGCAGTACGCCTGCGGCGAGGTTGACCGCACCGCAGCAGAGCATGGTGAGGATGGGGTTTGCCTTCCAGCGGCGCAGGGCTGCGAATGCGATAACGGTCAGCGCCAGCCCCAGCCAGTTCACCGCACCCAGCGCAAGCTGCTCCGGGAGCACGACCTGCCGCAGGATGGAAAGCCCCGCGCCTGCGATCAGTGCAACCACCGCCGGGCGCAGGCTGGCAAGCACGCTCTGCAAAACCGATACATTTTTATACTGATAGTACACATACGCCAGCAGCGAAACCAGCACCAGCGAAGGCAGGATGCTCCCAAAGGTCGCCGCCAGTGCACCCGGCAGCCCCGCGATGCGGGTGCCGACAAAGGTCGCCGCATTGATAACGATCGGCCCAGGTGTCATCTCTGCGATGGTGACAAGGTCGGTGAACTCGTTCATGGTCAGCCACCCGTGCCCGGTGACGACCTGCGCCTGAATGAGCGGCATTGCGGCATAGCCGCCACCCACGCTGAACATTCCAACCTGTAGAAAGCTCAAAAATAATTGCAGATAGATCATGCCGCGTGCCCTCCCGTCTGCGTTTTGTGGTGCAGCACTTCCAGCAGGATCCCGAACACCGCACAGGCAAGGATGATGAGGATCACGTTGAGATGGAACACCACGTTTGCCAAAAACGCCCCCGCCATGACCGCAAGGTAGACCGGCTTGCGCTGTTTGAGGATCTTACCGCCCAGACCGCACACTACATCCAGGATCACCGCCGCAACGCCCGCCTGCATCCCCTTGAGCACCAGCGCCACATATGGGTTTGCCGCAAAGGCTGCATAGAACATCGAGATGACCGACAGGATCGCCATCGGCGGAAGGATGGTTCCAACGACCGCTGTGGCCATCCCCCAGAAACCGGCGACCCGCCAGCCGACCAGAATGGCGGCGTTGACTGCGATCGCTCCCGGGCTGGACTGCGCCAGCGCGGTCAGATCCAGCATCTCGTCCTCCTCCAGCCAGTGCAGCTCATCCACGAACTTGCGCTTCATAAAGGTGACGATGACGAAGCCGCCGCCAAAGGTGAACGCGCTGATATACAGTGTGCTGAAAAAGAGTTTTGCCAGCGTTTGTGCTTTTGCTTTGCGCTCCATGTGAGCTCCCCCTCGTTTGAGATCCTTTGTTCCCATTGTACTATCTCTGGCCGGATTTGCAAGGGCTATCGCAGCCTAAATCAGCGCCTCTGCCCCTCTGCGCCGAAAAAACAGCTGTGAATCCCCCACAGATGTTATAATGGTAGTATCAAGCTCCCCGGAGTGGAACAACGAACAGACAGGAGTCGTTTACAGCATGGATCAGCGCACACTGAACCTGGTGCAGCAGCTGCTATACCATCACTGTTCTCGAATGATAAAATGAAAGAACCCCTCAGCAGAAACGTTGAGGGGTTCTTTTTTAGTTTTGCATGAGAGAGATTACAGATTCGTCAGGACCTCGACTGCTTCCCGCAGGGTCTGTTCATTCCCGGTATTGCCCGGAAAAATCACATACGGCGTCTGGGGAAACCGGCTCTCGCTGCCGGTCTGCCAGACAGGGATACCCGGACAAATCTGGCCCATCACATTGGCGCGATGGACACGCAGCGCCTTGGTGCCCACATCGCTGGATGTGATCCCGCCCTTTGCGATCACAAAGGCTGGTGTCACCTTAAGCTTGCCCACGAGCTTTTGCACGCCATCACTGATTTTCACACTGCGTGTCAGCGCTGTTTCCTTGGTATCATTCTCCAGCGTAAGCAGCTTGCGGCAGGTAAAGCAGACTGCTGTCTTGCCTGAACGGATGATTTCTTCCTCCCTTGCAACACAGCGATCGACCTCAGCATAGAATTCCTCATCGCCAGCCAACACCTTGTTGGAATCGAATTCTACCGGCACGACATTTTCCAGTGTAAGCAGTTTCTGAAGCTGCGCAGTCGTTTTTTGCGTATGACTGCCAACAACTACGATACCGCCATGGGGCGTCTCGTGCACGACCATCTCCTTGCGCGTCAGCAACGGAATATCCGAAATGCCGCCCATCACTTTAACGAGGCCTGCCGCTGTACGGAACATAAAGGTCTTTCCCTTTGCCATTGCGCGGTACAATGCTACCGAGAACACCTTGATATCGCAATAGTCCACTGCATTGACACAAACCTTATTGAAATTCTCCACAGCCATCAGCTGTTGTTCGATCCTATCATAATCCGCTGCACGCAGCGTATCCAGCGCGATACAGGTAACATCCTTGGCTCTGTATTCTCCGCCTGTCTTTTCTTCGATGTACTCCGGGATCGAAGAATGGCTGTACCCAAACGTTTTGTCCTTGGCAAATTCCGTCTGCGCTGCCGGGATCAACAAGTCCCCTTGCTGAACATAGTGTACATTGCCAATGGTAAATCGTCCGCCCTCCAAAAAGAACGGGCAAAGGATCTCTCCATCCACATGGAAGCCATCCGACTCCATCGTTTCCTTCAAAAGACGTGGCTCCAGCGGATAGTGTCCGCGCAGAGTAGAATCGCTGCGGCTCATGATCAAATACTTTTTTCCGGTCTCATGCGCCACCGTCGTAATGTTCGCACCGATTTCTTTGTGCAGCGCAGCAGTCTCTGACATCGTCATGCCACGGCTGTTGGTCAGGATGTAAAACACCTTGTTGGTTTCTGCAAAACCTTCACGGATGCTTTCCAGCGAACCATCCGTATACACGGAAATATCGTGTACCGTCTGTACTCCGGTCGGGTCATCATCCAGAACCACGATCTTTGCATCATTTGCTGCAATCTCGGCAGCGAGCAGTGCATCTACTGCGGATTCGTCAACCATAGGAAATGCAGCAAGGATATCTGCTTTTTTACTTTCCACAATACACTCTCCTTTCTAACCATACAATTTCTATCACATGACCGC
>CAZUDU010000015.1:16006-21099 GCA_964619455.1 uncultured Faecalibacterium sp. | reverse complement strand
TCCTAAACAATCAAAAGACCCGGTGCTTTTTCAAAGCACCGGGTCTTTCAGTTCCTTACACGCCCTTGGTATACGGCTCCATGCCGTGTTCCTCCGGGTCATAATAATCCAGCAATGTCATATAGTTCTCGGCATAGTGGCACTGGCTGCACGCGAGGATCCTCTCCCATTCGCCATGCTCACGGAAATTTTGCACTGTATAGTTCAGAACGATCTGCAGCAGTTCTTTTTCTGCTCCATAGCACAATCCGATCGCCACAGCAGGGGCAACATTGAGCTGGAACCAGTCCGGGAAGATCGCCCGGATCAGCCCCATCAGCGGGCGCACCAGATCGATCGCCCCACGGATGCTCCGCTCGACCTCCTGCTCCGGAAACTGCTCCATCCCATCCACACGGGCGACCCGTTCCCGCACAAGCTCCGGTGCCAGACGCTCCTTTGGCACCACAAGCCCCTGCGGGTGATACAGCAGGCTCTGGAACATCCCCTGCAAGGCGCGCTCATATTTTTTGTGATAGGTCTCGCGGTCCGGGCACTGCCGGAAGATCGCCTCCAACACGCGGTCGGTGTCCTCCTTGGCCGCCAGCTTGCTGAACACGAACGGCAGCTCCCACTTTGCCGTGGGCTTCCACAGCGCGCTGATCGCATCCAGTTCCCGCAGCTCATCGGCAAGGCGGGTAGAGGGCAGGAAACGGTCGTTGCCGTTGCGGTAAAAGCCCCACTGGGCAGGCATCATCCGCGCCACGGGATCACCGCTGGAGATAATATTGAAGATATTGCTCTTATCCCACTGCGTTTTCAGTGTTCCGTCCGGGGCATAGTTATTGTTGTAGTCCTGCTGCAGCTCCGGACGGTCTGCCCCGGTGAGTGCCGAAGGATCCGCAAAGAGGTAAACAAAGATATCCTCCTGCGCCAGCCCGGGCAGCATCCCCCCGAGCTGTGTCGCCACAAGGTTTCCGATCGCACCGCCGCGGCTGTAGCCGCACAGCCACAACCGCACCTTGCCCAGCGGCATTGCCTGTGCTGCGGCGTTCAGATACGCCCGCAGCTCATCGGCCATTTTCTGCGCAGCGGTCACAAAGCCGGTGTGTCCGCCGTCCACGCCTGCGTGCAGGTTGCTGACCCACTTGGAGCCATAGCCCGCACTGCGCACGACCACCACAAAGGTCGTCTGGCGCTCGCCGCCGAGCTCCACCGTTTTTTGTGCTGCCGCCCATGCCGTAACATCCTCGGTGTGGTTCAGATCCTCGTCATAATGCGGGAACTGCGCGTTGGAAAAACCCAGTTTTTCAAACGCATCCGCAAGGTTCGCTTCCCGCCCGACAAAGCCATCCACGCCCCAGAACGCATCACTCGGTCTGGATGCCGGGCTTGCCGCTGCCAGCGCAAAGCTCACCTTCGCAAGCGGATGATCGTATTCCAGCGAGGAATGCTCAAAAAAGCTCTCACTGTAATAGCAGTCCTTCACCCGCTCAGTCATGCAGAGATCGCTGCGGTAGCGCAGCTCGTAATAGTCATCGGCAACCGCCCGGCCCACGATATCCTTCTGCTGCGGCGGTTCCAGTGCACTGCATACTGTCCCTCTGCCGACCGTCATAAGCGCCGCAAGCGCTCCCAGAAACTCCCGTCGTTTCATGGTCTGTTCCTCCTGTTTTGCATAGATCCCGCGTTTCATCGGATAAACACACTATACCACACTCTGCCATCCGCTTCAATTTACTGCCGCAAAAAAACCGCCGGCGCTGTACACGCCGACGGGTTTGTGCTATGCTTTGGTTATTCCGTAACGGTCGGAGCATCGAACTGCTTGCAGTACGCCACGATGTGGTTGAACATCTGCTCCACAGCCGGTGCCATGGCCGACGGGCGCTGCACCGCAATGCCCACCACACGGTCTTCCACCGGCTCGATGGGGTAGATCTTGACCGCCGCTTTGCAGTCGCGCAGCAGCATCTGCGGCATGATGGAGATGCCCATGCCTGCCTCGACCATCGCAATGTTGGACTGGTCATCGATGACATGGCAGCGCCGCTCGGTGCCGATCTTGTACTTCTTGAGGAACTGACGCATCTCCGCGTCGGTCGCATCGCACTGAACGACAAAGCTCTGACCATTCATCTGCGCCGGGGTCATCACGCCGTTCGGCGGTTCGGGCCAGTCCTGCGGCACGATGCACAGCAGCGGCTCGCGGAACAGCTCGGTGAGGTGGAACTCCTCCCGGCAGGTCGAGGACAGGAATGCCACATCGACCTGACCGGTGCGCAGCCACTCCTTGACGTCATCATAAGTACCCTGATAGACCTCGATCTCGATCTGCGGATACTGTGCCGTAAAGCTCTTGAGCAGATCCGGCAGAAGCGAAGCACAGACCGAGTTGAAGACACCCAGCCGCACCTTGCCCTTTTCCAGACCGTTCAGGCGGGCGATGCTCTGCTGGAGCGCTTCATCGCTGTTGAGCACCTCCCGGATGGACGGATACAGCGAAGCACCGTAGCTGGTCATGGAAACGCCGTTCTTGCCGCGGTTGAACAGAGCAAAGCCCAGTTCTTCCTCCATGACGGCGATCGCATGGCTGATGGCAGAGGGGGTCAGATGCAGCTGCTGCGCCGCTTTGTTGAAGCTGCCCTGCTGTGCAACTGCATCGAAGATCTCATAGGAAAAAAGCGTCATATCCCAAGCCTCCTTCCCCGTTGATGTGGTTTCGAGACGCCCGATTCTTTGTGAATCTTTTTCATCTTTCGCTTGAGATGGTTCAATTATCCTCTTGATTGTACTATCCCGGTTCCGTCCTGTCAAGCATTTCCGCCAGTTTTTTTGCGAGTTTGGCGCGTGTCACAACGTTTTTTCGACTGCGAGGTACCTTTTATGGCTCAGTTGTCTGCACGCCCCGCCTTCAGCGGGGTCACCCTCAAACGCATCGCCTGTGTCAGCATGCTTCTGGATCATCTCGGCGCATCCCTTCTGGAAGCCGGTGCGCTCTGGGGTGCCGCCGTCCCGGACGCACGATTGCAGCAGCTGGATCTTGTGCTGCGCCGGTGCGGGCGGTTTGCTTTTCCTCTATACTGCTTTTTGCTGGCAGAGGGCTTTTTCCACACCCGCAGCGTTCCACGGTATATCGGCAGACTTCTGGTGTTCGGCCTCCTCAGTGAGATCCCCTTTGACCTCGCGTTCTTCCGCACTGCGTTCTACCCCGGACATCAGAACGTTTACTGGACGCTGGCACTGGGCGTTGCGGCGCTGTTCTGGATGCGCCGCACCGAGCAGGATGGTACGCTCTCCCCCGCCGGGCTTCTGGGGGTCGCTGCTCTTGCCGCCTGCGCCGAGCTTCTGCACACCGACTACGGCGCGGCCGGCGTTCTGCTGATCTGCATGCTCGGCCTTTTGCACAGTGACCGTGCCCGGCAGTGCCTGTGCGGCGGGCTTCTGGTGGCCTACGAGCTGCCCGCGCCGCTCGCATTCGCGGCCGCGTACTTTTATAATGGCGAGCGCGGAAAATACGGCCGGGTGGAGCAATGGCTGTTCTACTGGTTCTACCCGGTGCACCTGGCCCTGCTCGCTGCGGCGCTCCTTCTTTTCTTCTGACAAAACGCCCTCTGCTTTTTACCGGTCTTGCGGCAAAAGCAGAGGGCGTTTTTTGCGCAACAATGGAAAAAGCCCGCTGGATTCAAAGATCCAACGAGCTTTTTCTTGGCGGAGTAGGAGGGATTTGAACCCTCGCGCCGTTGTTTAGACGACCTACGCCCTTAGCAGGGGCGCCTCTTCGGCCTCTTGAGTACTACTCCAGAGCAAAGTGTGTTGCACTTATTCAATAAAATGGCGGAGAGAGTGGGATTCGAACCCACGGTGCGTTGCCGCACGGCAGTTTTCAAGACTGCTTCCTTAAACCACTCGGACATCTCTCCTTGTGGGCGCTCGGCTTTCGCCGCGTCGAACGCTTATTTAATTTACCAGATTTCTTGCCTTCTGTCAAGGGTTAATCCAAACTTTTTCTTGCCGAGTGAAATTTTCACCATTTGTCACAACCTTTTTGGGTCTAGGCTGTATTTTTCTCTTTACACAAACATCTTTTTGTTGTATAATAAAACCATGAAAAACCCACCATGAGGAAAAGGAGTTCATTATGACGTCGTTCTCAGAGCTATTGAAGCAGTGCCGCAAAAAACAGGGGGTCAGTCAGGCTGAGCTCGCCTCTAAACTGGGTGTCACTCAGCAGGCCGTTGGCAAGTGGGAAAGCGGCAAGTCCTCCCCCGATCCCACCACCGTGGCCCGCATCGCTGAGCTGCTCAACACCACCGCAGATTATCTGCTGGGTCTGTACCGCCCGTTGAGCAGCCCCTCCGGCCCGGAGGAACGGTTCTTTGGCAGCTACTCCGAGAGCCTGATCCCGGTCATCGGAACGGTCAAGGCCGGGTACGGTGCGCTGGCCTTTGAAGAGGACTACGGGCAGGAGTACGCCCGTGTGAAGGATCCCGCCAACTATTTCTATCTGGTGGTGCGCGGCGACAGCATGGAGCCTCGCATTCAGGATGGCGATCTTGCACTGGTGCACCGTCAGGAAACACTGGAGAACGGCGATCTGGGCGTGCTGATCTACGGCGAAGAAGGCGAAGGCACCCTCAAGCGCTACATCCAGCGCGGCAACTGCGTGGTGCTTCAGCCGTTCAACCCTGCCTACAGTGAGATGGTCATCAAGGGCGAAGACCTGAACAATCTCCATGTTGCCGGGCGTGTGGTCGAGACCAAGGCAAAGTGGTAAAAACAAGCAAGAGTGAGCGGGTCTCGCTGCGATAGCGCCGCAGAATTTTCTGTCACTTCAAAGGGGAACGCTTTGCCGTTCCCCTTTTTCATCCCCCTTTTCGATTCAGGCAGGAGGCTCATATGGAACAGAGCATCATGGACAAGCTGACCATCCTTGCGGACAGCGCAAAATACGATGTCGCCTGCACTTCCAGCGGGGCTTCGCGCACAGCGCGGGCAGGCACCCTCGGGAGCTGCTATGCCCCCGGCTGCTGCCACGCCTTTACTGCCGACGGACGGTGCGTCAGCCTGCTGAAGGTGCTCATGACCAACTGCTGCGCCTTTGATTGCAGCTA
>CAZUDU010000015.1:0-15906 GCA_964619455.1 uncultured Faecalibacterium sp. | reverse complement strand
GCGTCAGCCTGCTGAAGGTGCTCATGACCAACTGCTGCGCCTTTGATTGCAGCTACTGCGTCAACCGCAAGTCGAACGATGTGCCAAGAGCCACCTTCACCCCGCGGGAGCTGGCAGAGCTGACCATCGAGTTTTACCGCCGCAACTACATCGAGGGCTTGTTTTTGTCCAGCGCAGTGCTGGTCAGCCCGGACTACACCACCGAGCGGATGCTCGCCGTACTGCGGCTGCTGCGGGGCGAATACCGCTTTGGCGGCTATATCCACGCCAAGACCATCCCCGGCACAAGCCCCGAACTGATCCAGGAGCTGGGGCTGCTGGCCGACCGTCTGAGCGTCAATGTCGAGCTGCCCAGTGAGCGCAGCCTGAACCTGCTGGCCCCGGACAAGGGGCGGCATTCCATCTTCCGCCCGATGAAGCAGATCGCCGTGACCGGGGCCGCCAATAAGCAGGAGCTGACGGTCTACCGCCATGCACCCCGCTTTGCCCCCGCCGGGCAGAGCACCCAGATGATCGTGGGCGCTTCGCCCGAAAGCGACTACCATATCCTGAAGCTGACCGAGGGGATGTACCAGAAATACGGGCTGAAGCGGGTGTTCTACTCTGCCTATATCCCGGTCACACAGGACTCCCGGCTGCCCGCACTGGACACAAAGCCCCCTCTTTTGCGGGAGCACCGGCTGTATCAGGCAGACTGGCTCCTGCGCTTCTACCAGTTCCGTGCGGATGAGATCTTAGACGCGGAGCACCAGAGCTTCAACCCCTATCTCGACCCCAAGTGCAACTGGGCGCTGCACAATTACGGGCTGTTCCCGGTGGACGTGAACCGTGCCCCCTTCGAGATGCTGCTCCGGGTGCCGGGCATCGGCCCCAAAAGCGCGCGCCGCATCTGGAAAGCCCGCCAGCAGGCCTCGCTCGGGCTGGATGAACTGAAACGGATGGGTGTCGTGCTCAAACGTGCGCAGTATTTTATCACCTGCAACGGCTTTGCCGGGGCGCAGCCCGGACGCGGCAGCGCCGGACGGGAGCGCATCACACGGGCGCTCATCGATCCCAATGTGTTCAACGGCGGCTGTGAGCAGCTCAGCATGTTCTCTCCGCCCGCGGTGGACACCCTGATCGGGCAGGGCGTTGCGCCCCGGACGGCGCAGCGTATGGTACGGGAGGAGGCGGTGCAATGTCTGGCCAAAGCGTTGTAATGCCCGCCCGCAAGCTGCACGATGCGGATGTCGTCTACCTCTATGACGGCAGCTTCGAGGGATTTTTGTGCTGTGTCTTTGAGAGTTTTCTGCACCACGAGATCCCCTTTGCGATCTGGACGCCCCAACGGGAGACCGCCACCCTCTACCCGGTCAAGGAGGTCCCGACCGACCCCGCCAAAGCGCAGCGGGTGTTCGCCAGCTTTGGTAAAAAACTGGGGGCCGAGACCGAGTACCTCGTCAGCCGGGATTTCCTCTCCGGGCGGGAGGACAAGGAGCTGCTGCTCGTACGGTTTCTGCATCTGGCGTTCGCACTGGGTCCCGGGGCGGTCAAGCGGTTCGGCCACCCGGACGTTGCGCCCCTGTACGAGATGAAAAAGAGCCTCGACTGGGAGGTGGACAAGTTTCAGGGCTTTGTCCGGTTCGAGGAACACGGCGGGATGCTGGGTGCGGTCATCCACCCAAAAAATTATATCCTCCCTCTTCTTCGCCCGCATTTCTGCGGGCGCTTCCCGGAGGAAGACTTTCTGATCTACGATGCCGTTCATCAGGCGGTGCTGCTCCAGCAGCACCACAAGGTGCAGCTCCTGGAGCTTGCCGAGCCGCTGGAGCTGCCCCCGCCCGATGAGCGGGAGCGCCAGTTCCAGGCGCTCTGGACTCAGTTTTACAAAACGCTGGAGATCCAGACCCGCCACAACGAAAAATGCCGCATGACCCACTGCCCCAAGCGCTTTTGGGCAGATATGGTGGAGATGCGCGGGGAGCTTTGAGCGGAATCTGGTGCAGCGGCAAGTATTCTTAGCCGTTTTTTAACAAAAAGGTTGCATCTGCGCCGTTGCATCCCGCAAAAGGTATGATATACTATAAGAGATATCTTGGGCAGACCCCTGCCCTCAACACCCCGCAACGGGGCAACATTAAAGGAGTATTGTAGCGTTATGATTCGCATTACCATGGAAGACGGCGGCATCATCGATATCGAGCTGAACGAGGAAGTCGCTCCCATCACCTGTGAGAACTTTAAGAAGCTGGTCAGCGAGGGCTTTTACAACGGCCTGACCTTCCACCGTGTCATCCCCGGCTTTATGATCCAGGGCGGCTGCCCGCTGGGCAACGGCACCGGCGGCCCCGGCTGGAACATCAAGGGCGAGTTCCAGTCCAACGGCGTTGCCAACCCCATCAAGCACACCCGCGGTGTCATCAGCATGGCACGCAGCATGAACCCCAACAGCGCCGGCAGCCAGTTCTTCATCATGCACAAGGATGCTCCCCATCTGGACGGCCAGTACGCTGCGTTCGGTAAGGTCGTTGCCGGCATCGAGGTCGTGGACGCGATCGCCGCTGTCCGCACCGACTGGAACGACAAGCCCACCACCCCGGTCAAGATGAAGACCGTGGAGATCATCGAGGGCTAAGCGCTCTTTCTTCCGTAAACAAAAGGCACCTGCGAACCGTTTGCCCGGTTCGCAGGTGCCTTTTCTTATTGCTTCGTTTTACTTTTCCTGTTCCACCACAGCGCTCTCGTCCACATGATCCAGCTCGCGGGCAGAGGCTTCTGCATCCGCACGGGTAATCTCCGGGGCAACCACACCGTCACCGTTCAGGTCTCTGCCGGTCAGAGATTCCAGCATGGACTGGGTCTCCGGGTGAAGCTTTGCAAAACGGCGCACAGCCAGCACTGTGTACAGCGCACTGAGCAGGTTGATCGCCCCCTCCGCCACAAGGATCACGCCGATCGCCATGACCAGCGTTTCCATCGTGCCAAAGGGGTTCAGGATCATGATGACGCCCAGCACCACGCTGAGCACCGGCAAAACCAGAAAGCCCCGCCAGCTCTCGTAGCCGCAGCGGCGCAGCTCCAGCGCGTTCTGTACCCGGCCGATGCTGTCGAACACCACGAACAGGCCGAACACGATGGGCAGGATGCTCACCACGATATCACTGCGCAGGATGAGGAACGCACCCAGACCCAGACAGATCAGCCCGAAGATCAGGGTCAGCTGGCTCTGGAACACCCCGTGCTCGCCCAGAAAATACCGAAGCAGCTGGGTCGCCGCGCACGCCAGCACCACTGCGCCCAGCGCATAGCAGACGACGTTCAGCGCCGTGCCGGGGCGCATGAGCAGAAAAACGCCCAGCCCCAGATAAAGCACGCTCATGATCACAAGGTTCCACTTCAGTTTTTTCATCATCGGGATCACGTTCCTTTCCTCTGCCGGGCGCATTTGCACCGGTCAGGACTTGACTTCGTACAGCGGTGCAATGATCTTACGATTGGTATACAGCATAAAAACGCAGCTCAGCGTCACACTGACGCACTCTGCAATGAGGAAGGCCCACCAGACCATGGTTACCTCACCGGTCAGCGAGAGCAGGTAGGCAGCAGGCAGCAGCACCACGAGCTGGCGGCAGACCGAGATGGTCAGGCTGAACACGCCGTTGCCCAGCGCCTGGAACACCGAGCTGAACACGATGCCCACCGCTGCCAGCATAAATTGCGGGCTGATGATGCGCAGCGCCGGAACGCCCAGCGCCAGCATCTCCTCGCTTGCTGCAAACAAGCCAAGGAGCTTGTCCGGCATCAGCTGGAAGATCGCAACGCCGATCAGCATAATGACTGCCGCATAGGTAACTGCCAGATAAATGGTCTTTTTGACCCGCTCCGGGCGGCGTGCGCCGTAGTTGTAGCTGATGATCGGCACCATGCCGTTATTCAGGCCGAACACCGGCATGAACACGAAGCTCTGGAGCTTGAAGTAAACGCCGAACACTGCCACTGCCGTTGCGCTGAACGCCATCAGGATCTGATTCATCACAAAGGTCATCAGGCTGCCAACGCACTGCATGGCGATGCTGGGCAGGCCCACCGCATAGATGCGGCCGATCGCCTTCCTGTTCGGGCGGAAGCCCTTGAAGCTGATCTGGATGTCCGGGTTCTTTTTGAGGTTGAAATACAGGGTCATGCCCGCGCCGCAGAACTGACCGATCACGGTCGCCACGGCTGCGCCGGTCGTGCCGGAGAGTGCCTCGCCGCAGTAACCAAAGATGAAGATGGGATCCAGGATCATATTGACCACGGCACCCACCAGCTGGCTGATCATGCTGAGCTGGGTGCGGCCGGTCGCCGCCAGCAGCTTTTCACCCATGGTCTGGGTGAAAAGACCCAGACTGAAGATGCTGCACACCGACAGGTAGCGGATGCCCTGCTGGGCGATGTCCATATCATTGGTCTGTGCATAGAAGTAGGGTTTCATGCAGGTAAGACCGATGACCAGAAAGACCAGAAAGCTGCACAGCGACAGGAAGATGCCGTGCTCTGCGGTCTGGTTGGCACGTTTCTGATCCTTTTCGCCAAGGCTTTTGGAAAGCAGTGCGTTGACACCCACACCGGTGCCCACGCCCACGGCGATCATGACATTCTGCAAGGAAAATGCCAGCGAAACAGCGGTCAGTGCATTTTCGCTCACATGGGACACGAACACCGAGTCCACCACATTGTAAAGCGCCTGCACCAGCATCGAGATCATCATCGGCACACTGAGCTTGATCAGAAGGTGATTGATCTCCATGGTGCCCATGATGTTTTCCTGCACTGCGGCAGGTTCGGAATGAGGTTGCTTGTTTTCCACGATAACTCCTTTTGACAGTTGAAAATTGTGCGAAGGTGAGAAAAGTTTTTCTCCATGCTCAAAACATGGGCAGAGCGCAAACGCGCCCCACCCACGAAGCTATGTTATTTTCAGGATCAGCCCATCGTCTTTTCCTTGGCGGCAGCGGCATCCAGGATCATCTTGACGCAGGTCTCGCGGCCCAGAGCGGCATTTACGGCAAGGTCATAGTTGTGCGCATCGCCCCAGCGGTTCTGGGTGTAGTAGTTGTAGTACGCGGCACGGTTGCGGTCGGTCTTTTCGATCTCTTCCTTGATGCCCTTTTCGTCCTTTGCCTTCACGAGGGGATCGGTCTTTGCCAGCTCACGGCGCCATTCGACCGGCGCATAGATGAAGACACGCAGCACATCGCTGCGCTCGCGCAGGACATAGTCACCGCAGCGGCCCAGGATCACACAGGGGCCTTCCTCAGCAAGCTGTTTGATGATGCGGCTCTGCAAAATGAACACCTGATCCCCCAGGGGCAGCTCGTTGCCCATGGTATACAGGCTGTACAGAAGGCTGTGGGTATGGCGCTTTTCGCTGGCGGCAACTGCCTCTTCCGAAAGACCGGAGTGCTTGGCTGCCAGAGTGATCAGTTCCTTATCATAGAGCTTGACATCCAGTGCCTTTGCTACGTCTTCTGCGATGTAGTTGCCTCCGGTGCAATACTCACGACCGATCGTGATGATGGGTTTTGCCATAATTAGTTCCTCCTATGTCAGTTTTATCTGCCGAAAGCTCTGCGCAGCCGGGGGTCAGCCCCCGGCCTGAACTGTGCTTTGGTCATCTGGTTTTTCCGGCGCAGGCGGCGTGGGCAGGCGTACCTCTGCGACCCGCATGGTGCCGGTCTGATCCACCGCGTACACGCTGCACCGCCCGCCCTTTGCGAGCTGCTCCGGCGGGAACACGATCCCGCCCTCAGGGGTACGCCCCATCCGGCAGAAGGTGCGGTGTGCGGTGGTCGCGTGGGCTACGCCGTCATGGACGGCATACGCGATCCAGCCGGAAAAATCCTCCGGCAGGGCATCCCTTTTCCCGCGCTGCAAAAAGAAATAGCTCCCCGGCTGCTCGCCCGCTTCCAGCTCACAGCGCAGACGGCGCGGGCGGTTTGCCCGGCTGTCGCGCGGCTTCTGGTGCAGTGCGATCGCCTTGCCGGTAAAGTACCGCCGGAAATCCTCCATCGCCATGGTGCAGTTGACCGAGCCGTTGGCGTCCGCGCTGGGGTCGTTCAGCAGAACGAAGTCTGCCAGCATCGCGGCATCGTGCCAGAAGCCCCGCAGCCCCATCCAAAGCCGCACCGGTTCCCGCTGCCCGAGGATTCGGCGCTCCACCTGCACGGCGACCGAAAACCCATCGTGGATCTGCTGGCGCAGACCGCGCAGATCCATCCATGCCTGCCAGCACGGATACCCGCAGCAGCCGGCAGCGGCCACGGCAAACGCCGCGTTGTTGGTGCTTGCAGACGCCTTGTCCTCCATAACATAGGCGACCTCTTCGGGCAGGATATCCTCGCCCCAGCGGTTCATCAGGGAGGCCATCATCAGCGGCAGATCCATATCCCGGCCAAAGCTGGGATCGTGTGCCGACAGGCAGTATTCCGGCAGATAGAGCCGCCGGTTGATCGGGCGGCCGCTCTGCTTTTCCCACGCAAGGGGGCGCACCGATGCCGCCAGCAGCCGGAGCGCCGGGCTGACCGCATCGTTGTTGGTAGACAGGTTGACCTGCAGCTGCACGCCCGTGCCGCCGCCCGGCGTTGCCACCGTGACGGTATCCCCCATCAGAAAGACCAGCCCGTCCTCAGACTGTGATTTCACGCTGCACCGCGGATAATCCGGCGCCCACTTGCCAAAACTCATCCAGCCCGTCCATACGCCGCCCGCATAGACCCGGCAGCGCACCTCGATCATGGTATCGCGGGGGGCATAGGCGTTCCAGCTGACGTTCAGGTTGCAGAAGGCCGGCATTGCAAACTCGGAAGTCGTATAGCTGCCGTACAGCAGGCTGCGCCCCGCCACGGTATCCAGCACGATGCTGCCGTTTTCCAGCGCGACGTTGTCGAACTGCCCGCGGGAGAAGGTCTCTGTTCCCTGCAACACAAGGTTATTGCATTGTTCCACCCGGCAGCCCTCCTTTGTGCATCAAAACAGCTTATTCCGCGTCCGAATATTCCTCTGCCAGTGCCGCTTCCAGCTCGGCATCCTTCAGCTTGCGGATGTTTTCCTCAATGTGGAACACCCGGTCGATGTCCCCGTAAACGATCTGGCAGCTCACCTCGGTCACGAACCAGAAGCCGAACACCAGCATCAGCAAAAGACCCAGCGGCATGCACAGGATCACAACGCCCCAGAACAGGATCTGCACCAGCGCAGCTGCCAGAGCGTGGGGCAAAAATGCGATCATGCAGTTGATGCTGTTTTTCAAAGTCTGGAGCAGCGGCTGATCCAGCAGCACGATCTGCGGCCACATATAGACGAACAGCATCTGGAAGATCAGCAGGTTGAGCACGGTCGCCACCCACAGCGGCAGCCCGACATTGACCCCCTGATACAGCATATTGAAGCAGAAATAGACCAAAAAGATCTGCAAGCTCACGACCATACAGTAGAGTACGCCCGGTAGGATGCTCGCCTTGAAATTGCGCTTGAAGGCCTTGCGGTAGGTCGTCCACCAGTAGCCCGCCTCGTCGCGCAGCGCACGCAGAACGGTATCGTACATGCCCGCCAGTACCGGGCCTGCCAGAATGCCGCCGATGGCGGCGCCCAGCAGCATCATGACCAGACTGTTGGCCAGAAACCCGATATACACCATGCAGATCACCGGCACAAAGCCCAGACACGCCAGCAGATTTGCAAGGAACATGCCGCCCATATCGCGGCCAACCAGCTCAAAAAAGCGGCCGAGACCGGTCTTGCGGGGCGCGTCCTTTTCGACACCGGTACCCGCCTTGAAATCATTTGCAGAAGGAAACAGACCCATATATTTGAGAACCTTTCTGTTGTTGCATTTGGCCGCACCAACCTCCGCCAAACCGAGTTCTGGTGCTGGCTTTACATTATAACTATACCCGCATTTGGCCGATTTTGCAAGGGCAAGACCTGTTGAAATGTAAAAATTATATGATTCTTCCCTTTTTTCTCAAAAGTGTGTTACAATGATATCGGCATTTTTTTGCCGGGAAAGGAGTACTATCATGAGTATTATTCGCACCTTTGCGATGTTTGTTTATCTGTTTGGTTACATGATCGTTCATTACGGCACTCTGCGGCGCGGTGAAAAGGCACTGACGGCAGGCGATCTGGACACGGTGCAGAGCATCGTGAACCAGCACATCCCCCACTGGAGCCGCACGATCCTGAAGATCACCGGCGCATCCCTGACGGTAGACGGCATGGAGAACATCCCGCAGGGCACCCCCTGTGTATTCGTTGCCAACCACCGCAGCTACTACGATATCCCCCTGCTGCTTGCCGGGCTGGAAGCGCCCCACGGCATCCTTGCCAAGGAAGAGCTGGAGAAGATCCCCCTGATCAACCGCTGGATGAAGCTGCTGGGCTGCGTGTTCGTCCAGCGTGATGACGTGCGCGCTTCGGTGCGCGCGCTGAACGACGCGACCGCCATCGTGGAAGGCGGCAAGAGCTTTGTCATCTTCCCGGAAGGCACCCGCTACAAAGGCGAGGAAGGCGGCGTGGGCGAGTTCAAGAACGGCGCGTTCCGCATTGCCGTCAAGACCGGCGCGCCGGTCGTTCCTGTCGCCATGACCGGTGCACGCGGGCTGTTCGAGTCCAACGGCAACCGCTGCGCTCCCGGCAGGGTCCACATCCAGATCCTGCCGCCCATCCAGACGGCCGGCATGAGCAAGGCTGAACAGAAACAGCTGCCGGATGCCGTGCGCCAGAGCATTCTGGCACAGCTGTGATCATCACCGCCCGCTTCTCACCGGAACAAGGATATTAGGAGTACACATGGCAAGCTATCGATATGAACGCGACATCGACCCGCAGGAAGTCGCGCCCCGCAAGGAGCGCCAGTACACCCGCCGCGAGCGCTGGGCAAACTGGTGGGACTATAACCTGAAATGGGTCATCATCATCGGCATCGCTGTCGGCTTTGTGGGCTACTGCTTCATCGGGCAGTATTTCTTTACCACCCACCCCGACTACAACATCGCGGTGGTCAGCCCGCATTTCCTGCCGGAAGCCACCACCACCGCCCTGCAGGACTGTCTTGCCGCCTACGGTGAAGACCTGAACGGGGACGGCAAAACGGTCGTCAAGGTGAACGTCTACACCCTGAACTTCAACAGCAATGAGGATTCGGACGCTTATCTGGACATGGCAGGCACCACCAAGCTCTCCACCGACATCCAAAGCTCGCTCAGTTCGATCTTCCTGCTGTACGACGCAAAGGGCTTCCAGCAGACCACCGGCACGCTGCGCTATCTGGACGGCAGCCTGCCGCAGTCGGACGCAGACAACGACTGGTGGAACATGGTCTACCGCTGGAGCGACTGCCCGGTGCTGACCGCGCTGGAGCTGGGGGACTATCAGTCGGATGCCACCCAGAACGCAAGCGGCCATAGTCAGGAGCTGCTGGCAGACTTCTACATCGGCATGCGCGGCGCGTGGCTTTCCAGCTCCGCAGAGCTGCTGGAAGGCAGCGAGCCGCTGTGGGCAGCACTGACCGCCGGCGCACAGTCCAGCGTGACGAGCGAGGGCTGAGCCGATGCGGTTCCGGATCAGACGGGGCGCCGGGGCACTGCACCGGGTCTTTGCGCGCACCCCCAAGGCGCCGCCCTCACAGACGCAGCTGCGTCCCCGCTCTGCAGAACTGGACAACCCCTACGGGCGGTACTATACCAAGCCCCGCAGCCGGGAAGATCTGCAGCAAAACAGAACGTAAGTCCGCCTTCTCCGGCACGAAGCGCCCCGCAGCTGGGGGGAAGGCTTCCGCCAAAAGGACCGGTACTACGATCGGCTCCGTCAGGCAATGGAGTGGGCCAGGAGATAAAAACCATACATCAAAAGCAGAACGCGGGCATCCGAATGGATGCCCGCGTTCTGCTTTTTAGAGGAATGAGTTGAGGTAAGGAGAGTGTCTCTTATTTACTGCGCAGTGTACCAATCTGCACTTGCGGTGTACTCGCCTGCGGTGACAGCGACCGGCTCAGCGGAAGCCTCTGCCTGATAATACAGGGTGCCATCCTCGCCGCGGCTGTACTTGGAGAAGAACTCGTTCCAGATGGAGACGCTCTCCTCCTGCAGGTAAACGTGCGGGGTATCCAGAACGTTGGTGAACTTCACCAGCGGGATGCCTGCATCGTTGGAGAAGGTCTTAGTGACGAAAGCTCCGTCGTAAGAGGTGCTCTCTGCGACCCACTCTTCGTTGGTCTTATTGTACTGGTTTGCACGCTGCAGACCCTTGACGGTCGCATTGCCTTCGATCATGCTGGGATCGCCGGCAGAGTCGTACTCGCCGAGGAACGCCCAGATGGGCAGCAGCAGATCTTCCGCTGCCTTATCAGCCAGATTGTTCATGTAGCCGACCGGTGCGATCGCGGCAAAGCGCTCGGTTGCCTCTGCTGCCATTTCCCAAGTCATCAAGCTGCCGTTGGAGTGACCGGTCATGTAGACACGGCCGGTATCAATGTTGAAGTCTGCTTCCATGCGGTCGAGCAGGGTGTTCAGGAAGTTGACGTCCACAGCGGGGTCGGTGTCCTTGCCGGCCAGAGCGCTGAATGCGCCGCCCAGCCACATTGCGGTGGGGATGTTGCCCATCAGATCTGCGGGGCGGACCTGACCCTGTGCAAAGACAACGATGAAGCCGTTCTCTTCCGCAACGTCATACCAGCGGGACTCTTCCGCGATGGCGTACATGGATGCGGTGTAGCCGTGGCAGACGAGGACCAGCGGGGTCTCGGTATCGCCGGTGTAGGTGGAGGGAACGTAGGTCATCCAGCGGCGGATCTCGCCGTTGACTTCTTCCTCATGGATGGTGAAGCCGGTACGGGTGAAGTCCTCGCTCTTTGCCACACGGCCGGGCAGCTGCATAGCCATAAAGCGCTTGAACTGACCGGAGAACTCGTTCCAGATCGTCTCGGGGGACTGCTTCTTGCTGCTGACCCAGACCTCGGAGGCAGAGCCTTCGCGGCCGGTGGTGTAGACCTGCTGTGCCAGCTCGTTTGCCTCGGCAGCAACTGCGGTGTTGGCGTTCAGATAGTATGCAAAAGCAGCTGCGTTATCGCCCTTCACATCCGAGCGGATGAACCAGACCGGGGTATCCACGGTCTTGGCGGCAATGGCTTCTTCCTCGATGCCGCGGGTGGAGTCACCAGGGAAGGGCAGAACGTAGCCTTCGCCCAGAGTCTTCAGGGAAGCAGCAGGGACTTCGGCAGCATCCACAGCAACGATGGAGCTGAAATCACTTGCCCAGCGGCCGCCGAACAGCAGAGCCGCTGCGCCGCCCTCTTCGTAACCGACCAGAGCAGTGTGGGACTTATCCATCGACCATGCGCCGGTGAGCTTGGTGCCCTTCTTGCGCATCAGCTGGTACAGAGCGTCCAGCAGAGCGGCATCGTCGCGGCCTTCCTTGCTGAGGGTCAGGTTCCACTCGCCGCCGTTCTCCGGCTCAACGAATGCGATGCCGATCTTGTTCTCATCGGCGACCTTGCACCACTGCAGGCCGGTGACCGTCTGAGAGAACTCCTCTGCGGTGGTGTGATCCGGGGTCATGATGATGACGCCGGGTGCCCAGGGGCTCATGCCATCGGGCAGATAATAGGTTGCGATACCGGTGCAGCCATTGCCTGCATCGACCGGCACGTTGTGGAACATACCGACGTTGACGTTCAGGTAGGGGCTTTCGGTGTTGTAGTCACGGGTGTAGCCTTCGACCGGATCCACGTCCAGGACCTTGCGGACGATGGACTGGTACCAGGTGCTCTCGGTGATGCAGTTTTCTTCTGCGGCGGCTGCAAAGGTGGGCAGTGCGGTGCCCGCCACGAGGGCAGCAGCCAATGCAAGGGACACGATCTTCTTCAGTGCGCGTCTCATGTTGATAAGACCTCCCATTTTTCCGTTATACTTTACCTTATTTCTTCCGTTGCGCTTTTTCCTTTTCTGGTTGGCAGTGTCAAAGCGCAGAACACTGCCAAGGGTCCTGTGCACACCCATCCTAACACATTCGCCTAAGATTTTAAAGCGTCTCCCGTCTTTTTCGGCAAACCTGATATATTAGAATGCCAAACTTTGTGCAACCCGGCAACAGGTTTCGTCGTTTTTACCGTATGTACAAAAAGAGACTGCCGCACCCAAAGGATGCAGCAGTCTCTTTTGAACAGTTTGAAAAGACCTTATTTGGCGAACTCGACCGCACGGCTCTCACGGATGACATTGACCTTGATCTGGCCGGGGTAATCCAGAGTATCCTCGATCTTCTTGGCAACAGCACGCGCCAGCAGGATGACCTGATCATCGCCGATGACATCGGGCTTGACCATGATGCGGACCTCGCGGCCTGCCTGCACAGCAAATGCCTGCTCCACGCCCTCAAAGCTGGAAGAGATCTCTTCCAGATTCTCCAGACGCTTGACGTAGCTCTCCACGTTCTCGCGGCGGGCACCCGGACGGGCAGCGCTGATCGCATCCGCCGCCTGAATGACGAATGCCAGCGGGGTCTTGGGCTCCACGTCGCCGTGGTGTGCCTCGATGGCATGGATGATCTGGGTGTTCTCCTTGTACTTGCGGCAGATATCCACACCGATCTGGACATGGCTGCCCTCGATCTCGTGATCCAGTGCCTTGCCGATGTCATGCAGCAGACCTGCGCGGCGCGCCATGGTCACATTGATGCCCATCTCGCTTGCCAGCAGACCTGCGACCCATGCCACTTCCATGCTGTGGGTCAGTGCATTCTGACCAAAGCTGGTGCGGTACTTCAAACGGCCGATCAGCTTGATCAGATCGGGGTGCAGACCGTGGATGCCCAGATCCATGACCGCACGCTCGCCCTCACGCTTCATCTGAAGCTCAAGGTCGTGGCGGCACTTCTCCACCGTCTCCTCGATGCGGGCGGGGTGGATACGGCCGTCACCGATCAGACGCTCCAGCGTCATGCGGGCGACCTCGCGGCGGGTCTGGTCAAAGGAGGACAGGGTGATCGCCTCCGGGGTATCGTCGATGATCAGATCAACACCGGTCGCAGTCTCCAGCGCACGGATGTTGCGGCCCTCGCGGCCGATGATGCGGCCCTTCATCTCATCGCTGGGCAGCGGCACCACGCTGACAGTGGTCTCGCTGCAATGGTCTGCCGCGCAGCGGCTGACCGCCTGACCAATGAGGTTGCGGGCGATGTTATCGCAGTTTTCCTTCAGATCAGTCTCGTAAGCGGCAACGCGGACTGCCTTTTCATGGGTCAGATCCTCGTCCACCTTGTGCAGCAGCACCTCACGGGCATCCTCCTGGCTCAGACCAGCCAGCGTTTCCAGACGCTCCATCTCCTTGGCGCGCAGGGCATCGATCTCTGCAAGGCGCTCCTCGGCTTCAGCCGCACGCTTTTTCAGCTCTTCTTCCTTGCGCTCAAGCGCTTCGGTCTTGCGATCCAGAGCGGTCTCTTTCTGGTCGATGCGGTTCTCCTGACGGCTGATCTCCGCACGGCGCTGCTTGATCTCTTTGTCTGCTTCTGCCTTCTGGGCATCGACCTCCGCCTTCAGACGGAAGGCTTCGTCCTTTGCTTCCAGAATGGCTTCCTTCTTCTTCTGGTCAGCTGTCTTGATGGCTTCGTTCACCAGACGGGTCGCCTCGGCTTCCGCACTGCCGATCTGAGCTTCTGCGGTCTGCTTGCGGCGGTTATAGCCAAAAACAGAACCCGCACCAAAACCGACAGCAGCGATGACGATCAGGATCAGGATCCATACGATCGTGGGCATCGTGTTCACTCTCCTTTTAGTTCAAATTCTTGAATCATAAGCAGGAGACGCTGCGCGGCAGGCACGGGTACAGGGCATAGTATAAGTGGAGCTTTCAATGCAAAAAAGGCGGCGATCCTACACAAAAAGCGCGCGCAAAGGCATTTTGCACGGCAGACGGATGCGGCTTTTTAAATCTACGGTTCTATCTTATAAAAACAGGCGTTCAGCCGCCTGAAGGCTCAAAGGTTTACGGGGTTCCTGCGAACAGCGTCTTATATTCCATACTACTATTTATATTACGAAACATTTGCAGGATTGTCAAGGGAGAAAGGGGTCGCAGAAGAGAATTTTGTTTTCCAAAAAGCAAGAGCTTTCCCCTGCGGGAAAGCTCCTGCTGCTGTATTTCTTCGTTTTTATTCCAGATACATCCGGCGCAGACGCATCAGGCGGGCGGGGGTCAGGCCGTATTCTTTTTCCAGATAGTCCTCGGCGCTGCCGTACTGCTCCCGGATGGTGCGCAGCACGAACGGTGCCGTTTCCGGCTCCACGCCTGCCACCCCGGTGTAATGCGCCCTGCGGCCGGGGTCGGCGGCAATCTCCTCCGCGTGCTCGGCGAGCAGCTGGTCGATCTGCTTTTTCCGGCAGACATTCGTCTGCTCGTAATCCGCACAGATGGTCTCGTCCGACGCACCCAGTGCCAGCAGGATGAGCATCGCAGCCACGCCGGTGCGGTCCTTGCCTGCCGAGCAGTGGAACAAAATGGGCGTTTCGCCCGCTTCCAGCGCACGGAACAGCTCCTTGAACGCCTTGTTGCCAAACAGCATCCGCTTGTACATCAGCTGCACAAAGGCATGCTCGCCGTCCTTGACATCGGTGCCCTCGGTCAGCCGCTCGATATCCCCCGGCGCAAACGAGATCTCCTGCCCGTCCTCGGTGCAAAGCCCGCACAGGTTCACCAGCCGCGCACCGTCCGGCACATAGTCCGGCAGGCGGCGTGCTTCCTCTGCACTGCGCAGATCCAAAATCAGCCGCAGCCCCAGCGCGTCCAGCTTTGCACGGTCGGTGCCGGACGCGATCAGACCGGTGGGGATACCGCGGTAGATCTGCCCCCAGCGGACCGTCTTGCCCTCATCGGCAGGATAGCCGCCCAGCTCACGGAAGTTGGCCGCGCCCTCAAAGGGGAGCTGCGTTCCCGGCACCGGGCGCTCGTGCACCGGTTTCGCCGCGCTGCTGGACAGCACCGGCGAGGTATAGAAGGGGCGTGCCGGGCGCCCGCGGCGCGGCGGCAGCGAAGCCGTCCCGCCCAGCACCTCCATCAGATAGCTGCGCAGCAGATCGATGTATGCCGAGCTGAAATCCCGGCGCTGTACCAGAGAAACACACAGCGGCGGCAGATCCTCCAACAGAACGTCCCGCACACGATCCAGCTCCCGGCGCGCGCCCGGCTCGTAGCGGGTCAGGCAGGTGCAAAGCTGCTCCTGCACCAGATAGTACGCCTGATAGAAACTGGGGCCGATCTCTGCGCTGGGCGTAAAGCCCTCATTGGCACAAGCCGTCCAGAGCGGCGCAAACAGATCCTGCCGCAGGCTGGGCAGCAGCAGCCGCTGCCCGCGCAGCTCTGCGATCGGAACGCTCTCTTTATCCCAATACGGATGCCCGCGCGGCACCAGAAGACACGCCGGGTCTGCGCGCAGGGTCGTGCGTGCCAGCACCGATGATGCACTGCCCAGATCGATGACAAGACCCGCATCCAGCTCACCCTGCTCCACACCGCTTGCGACCGCATCGTTGTCCAGCAGGCGGAAACGCATCTCCACATGCGGGTACTGCTGGCGGAACTTATCGAGCTGCATCTCCAGTCCGGGCAGATAGTCCGGCACCAGCGACACACTGATGCCGATGCGCAGCGGCTGGGCAGACTGGATCTCTGCGCGCAGCGCCGCCTGCATCTGCTGGAACCGTTCCACCACCGGGATGGCGTGGCGCTGCAGACTCATGCCGCGCTCGGTCAGCGAGAGCTTGTGGTGCGCACTGAGAAACAGCGGGCCGCACAGCTCTGCCTCCAGCGCAGAGATGCACTGCCGCAGCGCCTGCCGTGACAGGAACAGCCGCTGGGATGCGCGGGTGTAATTCATTTCTTCGCACAATACCA
>CAZUDU010000014.1:0-21725 GCA_964619455.1 uncultured Faecalibacterium sp. | reverse complement strand
GCAATGGAGAAGCTGTCTGCGATCATTGCTGAGAACGGCAGCATTGCCGTTGACGCTGTTTCCGGCGCAACCATCACCTCCAATGCAGTCATCGAGGCTGCTGCCGCTGCGATCACCGCTGCTGGCCTGAACGCAGAGGATTTCAAGACCGAGATCAAGACCGAGAAGGCTGACGACGCTGTTGTCGAGGCTGATATCGTTGTTGTCGGTGCCGGCGGCGCTGGCATGACCGCTGCGATCACCGCTGCTGCTGAGGGCAAGAGCGTTGTGATCGTGGAGAGCCAGTCCATGGTCGGCGGCAACTCCGTGCGTGCTACCGGCGGCCTGAACGCAGGCAAGACCCCTGCTCAGGACGAGAACGAGTTCCACGAGACTGCTGGTCTGGAGAAGACCCTGAAGTCTGCTGCAGACTCCTACGCAGACAACGAGACCATCACCGCTCTGGCTGCTACCGTTGCAGAGCAGTGGGCTGCTTACCAGGCAAACCCCACCGGCTACTTCGACTCTGTTGAGCTGATGGAGCTGGATACCATGATCGGCGGCAAGGGCGTCAACGACCCTGCTCTGGTCGAGACCCTGTGCGCAAACTCCGCTGATGCGATCGAGTGGCTGGCTTCCATCGGCATCGATATGCCCAGCGTTTCCAGCTTCGGCGGCGCATCTGTCAAGCGTATCCACCGCCCCCTGAACGCTGAGGGCAAGGTCGTCTCTGTTGGTTCTTACATGATCCCCCTGCTGGAGGAGAACTGCAAGAAGGCAGGCGTTGAGATCATGCTCAACACCACCGCTACCGAGATCCTGACCGATGCAAACGGCGCTGCTGCGGGCATCAAGGCTACCGGCGAGACCGGCGAGACCGTCACCATCAACGCAAAGGCTGTTGTTCTGGCTTCCGGCGGCTTCGGCGCAAACCTCGACATGGTCGTTGAGTACAAGCCCGAGCTGGCTGGCTTCATGACCACCAACGCTGCTGGCATCCAGGGCCAGGGCATCGCAATGGCTATCGAGATCGGTGCTGAGACCGTGGACATGGAGCAGATCCAGATCCACCCCACCGTTGAGGCAAACACTGCTTCTCTGATCACCGAGGGTCTGCGCGGCGACGGCGCGATCCTGGTCAACGCTGAGGGCAAGCGCTTCATCGACGAAGTCGGCACCCGTGACGTTGTTTCCGCTGCTGAGATCGCTCAGACCGGCAGCTACAGCTGGCTGATCGTTGACCAGAAGATGGTCGATGCTTCCAGCGTCATCCAGGGCTACATCAAGAACGGCTTCACCTCTGAGGGTGCAAGCTACGAGGAGCTGGCAAAGGTGATCGGCGTGGACGAGGCTGCTTTTGCTGAGACCATGAACGCCTGGAATGCTTGCGTTGCAGCAGGCAAGGATGAGGAGTTCAACCGTACCAGCTTTGCAAACCCGCTGGATACCGCTCCTTACTACGCAATCAAGGTCACCGCAGGTGTCCACCACACCATGGGCGGCCTGAAGATCAACACCAACACTGAGGTGCTGAAGGCTGACGGTTCTGTGATCCCGGGTCTGTTCGCAGCAGGCGAGATCACCGGCGGCGTCCACGGTGCAAACCGTCTGGGCGGCAACGCTGTTGCTGACTTCACCGTGTTTGGCCGTATTGCAGGTTCTGCTGCCAGCGACTACGTTGCATGAGCAGCCGCAAAAAGGCTGAGCGATCCTCCGGCAAAAACAGCTGGATGATCAACCTGATCTTTATCCTGATCGTGCTGGCGGCCGCCGCGGCGCTCTATTATTGGACGCGTCCGGAACCGGCAGCGGGCAGCGGGCTGGAGGCCGTCGTCGATTTTGGCGGCGGTGTCTCAGAGACCGTTCCGCTGGAGGAAGATCATGATTACCTGTATGAGCTGGACGATATCGTTGTCCACTTGCAGGTCAAAGAGGGCGCTATCGCCTTTTTGGACAGTCAGTGCTCGGACCATGTGTGCGAGCAATTCGGCTGGCTGAGTCAGGAAGGTGCATGGGCGGCGTGTGTGCCCGGCGGCGTATATGTCGTAGTGCAGCAGGCTGTGTCCTGATCGCACACCCTTCAAACAAAGAAAAAGGAGCAGTGTCTTGGCTTTTTTGCCGGGACACTGCTCCTTTTTTGCTGCAGCAGTGCGCAGGATGCGGAGCACGCAGTGCGGTAAATGGGGGATAAAGGGGACAGAAAAAATCCACGAAAGTTGTGAAAAAACCTCGAAAAAAGAAAGAAATGAAATTTGGACGCTTGTGTATTATGGCAAAATGCGATACACTAAGAGATGTGGAAACACTGCCTCGTTCTGCCAATATACAGGCGAGAGCAGAGACGATATCCGGCTGGCAGATGTGCTGCCCGGGATGAGGAGGAAACACATACATGATCTGGAATCGAAAGAAAACGCAGGAAGCTGTACCGGAAGGCGAAGCAAAGAATGCTGCGGCCGTGGACAAGACCAAGCTGTTCGTCCAAAAATATTGGAAATGGCTGGTGCCGGTGGTCTGCCTGCTTTTGATCGGCGGCTGGATGCTGCGCCCCAAGAGTGCAAAACCCGCCAACATCGATATGTCCTATCGGGAGACGATGCCGCAGGTGCGGGATCTGTCCAATACGATGAGCGGAACCGGCACGCTGAACCCTGCCAACACCTACAACGTCAAGTCTCTGGTGTCCGGCAAGGTGCTGACGGATACCTTTGAAGAGGGCGATATCGTGGAAGAGGGCATGGTCCTTTATACGGTGGACAGCACCGAGGCGGCGACCAAGCTGGAACAGGCGGAGATCACCCTCCAGCAGACCCGGCGCAGCTACGACAAGACGGTGGATCGTCAGTACGTCCGCGCAGAGGTGGCTGGTACGATCAGCAGCCTCAAGGTCATGAAGGGCGATGAGGTCAAGAGCGGGCAGGAGGTCGCAGTGATCCGTGACAGCTCCAAGATGGTGCTTGTGCTGGAGTTCCCGGCAGCGGATGCAGCACGGTTCTCGGTCGGGCAGACGGCTCTGGTAACGCTGGACGGAACCTTTGAGCAGATGGAGGGCATGGTGACGGCGGTGGCCGGAACCGATGCGCTGAGCGTTGGCAACCTGCTCACCCGTACGGTGACCATTACTGTGCGCAATCCGGGCGGTCTGACGACCGTACAGGCGGCGACCGCAACGGTCAATGGCGTGAGCTGCATCGCAGCCAAGAACTTTGAATATCAGGCTGAGCGCAGCCTGACGGCGATGGCATCCGGCACGGTCGTTGCCATCAACATTCCGGAGGGCGGTCAGGTCGAAAAGGATCAGATCATCCTTCAGCTCAGCGGCGAGGATCTGACCGAAACGATCCAGTCTGCCTCGGAGACTCTGCGCGGTGCCGAGCTTTCGCTGGAGAACCTGCAGGAAGCCATGAACAACTATACCATCACCTCGCCCATCAATGGCACGGTCATTGAAAAGAAGTCCAAGGCGGGGGATGCGCTCAGTTCGGGCAGCGAGCTTTGCACCATTTACGACCTGAGCTATCTGGAAATGACCATCTATGTGGACGAGCTGCAGATCAGCGCCCTGTCGGTCGGGCAGAAGGTGCAGGTCACAGCAGATGCAGTACGCGATAAAACCTATGAGGGCATCGTGACCCGTGTTTCGATGAAGGGCAATACCAGCGGCGGCACCACGACCTACCCGATCACCATCCGGATCGATGAGACCGAGGGTCTGCGCCCCGGCATGAACGCGACCTGCGAGATCGTCATTTCGGAAGCAGCGGATACCCTGTCGGTGCCCAATGCGGCCATCGTGCGCGGGAACTATGTTCTGGTGACCGAAAACTCTCCCAGTGCGGTGAATGCGGCCCCGGAGATGATCGCACCGGACGGCTATGTCTATGTTGCAGTCAAGACCGGCGTCAGCGATGACGATTATACCGAGATCGTTGGCGGCATCACGGCAGAGGATACGGTGGCATACGATCCCAGCTCGGTGGCGGGAGACTACTACTATGACAGCGGGATCATGTTCTAAAGCAGGAGGAACGGATGAGCGCTCTGATCGAGTTTGATGAAGTCTGCAAATATTACCAGATGGGTGACACCACTGTAAAAGCGGCAGACCACATCACCCTGAAAATTGAAAAAGGCGAGTTCGTTGCCATCGTGGGTCAGTCCGGTTCGGGCAAATCTACCTGTATGAACATCATCGGGTGTCTGGATGTGCCTACGCAGGGAACCTACCGCCTGAACGGAAAAGATGTTGGCAAGATGAACCGCAATGAGCTTGCGGCGATCCGCAACGAGATGCTGGGGTTCATCTTCCAGCAGTATAACCTTTTGCCCCGGCTCAACCTGATGGAAAATGTGGAGGTGCCGCTGGTGTATGCAGGGGTCTCCCGCGCGGAGCGGCATGTCCGTGCCCGCGAGGTGCTGGAACAGGTGGGCTTGGGCGACAAGCTGAAAAATAAACCGAACCAGCTTTCCGGCGGCCAGCAGCAGCGTGTTTCCATCGCGCGCGCACTGGTACGCAACCCGCCGGTCATCCTTGCGGACGAACCGACCGGCGCACTGGACTCCCATACCGGGCGCGAAGTGCTTGGAATGCTCCAGCAGCTGCACCAGCAGGGGCACACCGTGGTGCTGATCACCCACGACAACTCCATTGCGGTGCAGGCAAAACGGATCATCCGGCTGGAGGATGGCAGGGTCGTCTACGACGGCGATGCCCATGCTCCGGAGGCGATGGTACAGTCGGCGGTCATGCCCGGCGTGAAAAGTAAGGAGGGGAATGCATGATCCTGGAAACCTTCCGTCAGGCGATCCAGAACGTCTGGAGCAATAAGCTGCGCACCTTTCTGACCATGCTGGGCATCATCATCGGTGTGATGGCAGTCATTGTGATCGTTGGTCTTGGCAACGGTATGACCCAGAGCATGCGCGACAGCTTCTCGGCACTGGGCACCAACACCCTCTCGGTGCAGGTGTGGAGCTATGGTTCCCGCAGCGTTGCAGTAGAGGATATGTATGAGCTGGTGGGGAAAAACCCGGAGCTGCTTCAGGCCGTTTCGCCGCAGGTAAGCCCGGACGGCAGCCTGAAGATCGGCACCAAGAGCTACCGCTGGTCCAATGTCAGCGGTGTGGACGAAAACTATACCGCCATGAAGAATTATCAGCTTGCGCAGGGACGCGGGCTGCAGTACATGGATATGGAGGACAATAAGCAGGTCTGTGTGATCGGTGACTACCTCAACCGGGTCGCCTTTGGCGGCAACGGGGTAGGGAAGACGCTCAAGATCGGTGCGGACAAGTTCCGCATCGTGGGTGTACTGGCGCCCAAGGTCAGCGATGCAGAGCTGCAGCAGGGCTCGGACGACGACTGTGTGTACCTGCCCTATACTACGGTGATGCGCCTGTGCAGCCAGAGCACGGTTTCCAGCTATACCGTCATTATGACCGATGAGAACCGCGCCAACGAAGCAAAGACTATGGTCGAGAATGGGCTGGAAAAGATCCTCAAGACAGACAGCGGCTATTACATTTACAGTGCCAGCGAGTGGCTGGAAGAGATGAACAAGATGATCAACATGGTCATCGTTGTTCTGACCGGCATCGCGAGCATCTCGCTGCTGGTCGGCGGCATCGGCATCATGAACATCATGCTTGTTTCGGTCACCGAGCGTACCCGCGAGATCGGCATCCGCAAGGCACTGGGCGCAAAGGAACGCACCATTCTGGCACAATTCGTGGTGGAAGCGGCAACGACCTCTGCGCTGGGCGGTGCACTGGGCATTGCACTGGGTTACGCCGTGAGTATGGCAGCCAACAAGGTCTTGCCGATGATGATGAGCGGGACCGAGATCACAGTCGCTCCTTCGATCGATTCGATCATAGTTGCATTTGGCATCTCGGCGGGCATCGGCGTGTTGTTCGGCTATCTGCCGGCAAGACGTGCGGCGCGGCTCAACCCCATCGAGGCATTGCGGTATGACTAAGGCGCTTTCCACAGCGCAGCCTCGAAAAGTGGAAATCAGGCATCAAGGAAGGAAAACTATTATGAAAAAACGGTTCCTCGCATTTTTGCTTGCTGTCAGCATTGCCATGTCGATGCTCGTGCTCCCGGCATCGGCATCCGGTGTGAGCAATACGGCGATCCAGACGGCGATCACGCTGGGGGCGATCGATTCGGAGCAGACCGATGCACTGGATGCAGCAGTGACCCGCGGTGCACTGGCACGGATGATGGTCGCATTCTCGATCTATCGGGAGAGTGTAGGCAATCAGGGCGATGTGGGTACCCTGTACAGGGATGTGCCCAGTACCTCCCAGTGGGCACCCTACATCCGCATTGCGGTGCAGAACGGCTGGATGAACGGTTATACGGATGGCTCGTTCCGCCCGGACAGCACGGTGACGCTGGAGGAGGTCTGCTCGGCAGTACTCAAGCTGCTGGGCTATAAGAGCACCGATCTGAGCGGCACCTTCCCGGCGGCACAGCTCAATAAGGCAAATGAGCTGGGTCTGCGCAGCGGTGTGAGCCGGATGCAGGGGCAGGCGATGAACTACGAGGACTGCGTGCTGGTGCTCTACAATGCGCTGGCGGCAAGCACTGCGAGCGGAGGGACCTATGGCACTGCACTGGGCTTTGCCGTGGTCAATGGGCAGGTGGATGCTTCCAGCGTGCTGCTCAGCAGCTTGCAGGGCCCCTTTGTGGCGCAGGAGGGCGAGCAGCTTCCCTTTGCACCGCAGATGATCTACCGCAACGATAAGACCTCTGGTTCGGCAGAGCTGAATCAGTACGATGTGTATTATTACAGCGAAACATTGCAGTCTGTTTGGATCTATACCCGCCGCGCAGCGGGCCGCATCACGGCAGTTTCGCCCAGTGCCAGCGCGCCCACGGCGGTCACGGTGGCGGGCGGCAGCTATGCACTGGGCAGCGCTGCAGTGGCATCCAAGATCTCTTCACTGAATGGCGGCGGTGTGGGCGAGGTGGTCACCCTGCTGTTGGGCATGGATAATGAGGTCGTGGATGTGATGACCGGCGAAGAAGCGGACAGCATCTTTTACGGTGTGGTACAGTCTGCGGCGCGCACCCTGACTGAAGATAATGGTGCAGATGTGCTGCAAAAGGTGTCGGTGCTGTGCACCGACGGTATCTCCCGCACGGTCAATGTGGATAAAAGCCTGAACTACCCGGCGGGCTGGCTGGTAAAACTGAGCGTTACACCGGAAGGCGAAGCGATCGCCGCGATCAGCTCCAAGTCGGTGAGCGGAACGGTCAATGATACGGCGACTGCTCTGGGCGACTATGCTCTTGCAGACGATGTGCAGATTCTGGATACGACTTCGGAGGGTGTGGCTGGGACGGTTCGTCCCAGCCGCCTATCGGGGACAAAACTGAAGAAATCCGACGTGCGGTATTACACCCTGAACGAAAAAGGGGAGATCGACCGTCTGATCCTCGATGATGTCACCGGTGATCTGTGGAGCTACGGTGTTCTGGACGATGTCAAGAACCTGATGATGAACGCGAGTACGATGATCCCCTCGATGGGTGGGTCTTCGGGCAGTGGGTCTTCCGGAGAGTTGGCCGGCAGCGGTTCGGGCAGCTCGGACGGTGAGACGGGCGGCACCACCGGGGATATGGCACAGGTCGCAGGTGTGGTGAGCGATCTGCGGGATATTCTGGTGCCGACCACGAGTGAGATCCTGTGGGGTGTGCTCAATGGCGATATCCTGAGCACGGTCTGGAACCGACTGACCAGCAGCACCGGCTCCCTTCTGAGCCTGAGCCTGAAGCAGGTCGCGCAGATCACGGGCGAGCCGCTGGGCACGCTGCTGAACTATGTGGGCGGCGGTGCGACCTATATCTGCTACGTCAACGGCAGCCAGACCAGCTTTTCGACCTCGGTCAAATACCCGGTCATTGCAGGCGGTCTTGCGGTCCGCAGAGAGGTCAGCGGTGCGGTCAAGGCAATGATCCAGCTGATGCCGATGAAGATCGACAAGGTCGGTGCGGCCTCGGTGATGTCCGGCTCGGACCGCTATGAGATGGCGGACAATACGCAGGTCTATCTGTGGTACAAGGGACAGTATTATGCCACCAAGCTTTCCGCGGTCAATTCGGAGGATTATTCTCTGATCGGCTGGTACGATAACTTTGGCTGTGCAGCGGGCAAGCGCGTGCGCGTGATCGTTGCGGTGAAGAATGACTGATGGACTACTATGATACCCCGCGCTGGCTGCTGCGTCAGGCGCGGCAGCTGGTGTATCCCCGGCGATGCCCGTTCTGCAACCGGGTGCTGGGCAGTGTGGCAGAATGCCCGGACTGCATACAGGAACGGGAGGAGCTGCGCCGCAAGCCGGGGATCCGGCTGGACGCCTCGCAGCATTATCTGGGCGATCTGACCGGCGCGGCGGCACCGTTCCGGTATGAGGGCTGCGTCCGGCAGGGGATCCTGCGGGCAAAGTATCAGGGCGCACGCTGGACGGCAGTAGAACTGGGTGTTGTGCTGGCAAAACTGGCGTTTGGCAGCGAGATCCGGATGCGCGGTGCAGAGCCGACTCCGCAGCGGGTCGAAAGCGCTGCATTGGGGTATGACTGCATCGTACCGGTCCCGCCATCGGGTTCTGCGCGCGGCTACAATGTGCCGGAGCTGATCGCCCTGCCGCTGGCAAAGGCGCTGGAGGTTCCGCTGGAGCCGGAGGCACTCTGCCGTGCCCGCACAAAACGCCGTCAGGCGGGGCTGCCCTTTGAGGAGCGGCTTGCAAACGTGGCGGGTGCGTTCAAGGCCGCAGACACCGCATGGGTGGAAGGCAAACGCATACTGCTTGTGGATGATGTCATCACCACAGGCGCAACGGCTGCGGCCTGTACGCATGCATTACTGCGCGCCGGAGCGGAGAGTGTGTTCGCTGTGGCGGTTGCGACCGTGGAAAACCCAATGGTCCCGCAGGGACCATTGGAAGGTGTCTGAAAAAATCAAAAAAACTGTCAAAAAGTGCTTGACAAAACAGCGCAGGTCGGGTATAATAATTGAGCTGTGAGCAATAAGCTTGCAAGCGATATCCGGGTGTAGCGCAGTTTTGGTAGCGCGCTTGAATGGGGTTCAAGAGGCCGTGAGTTCGATTCTCGCCACTCGGACCAAGAGCCAACGATTTCATGTTAGAAATCGTTGGCTTTTTTGTTTTTTTGGCTGAACGCATTTGGTTTTGGCCACAATGCGGGCGGTTTTGCCTGGTCTGCCGGGTGCCGTTTCGTCTGAATATCAACACCTTGCGACTGCATCTGAGATGCATCGGTGCGGCGGCAGTTATGAGCGATCACAATACAGACAGAAAAGAGCGTTCCTCTTGGGAGGAATGCTCTTTTTTGATTGCATTCCGAATCAGGTCATGAATCCGATAAAAAGGAAGTCGTTTTTGTAGAGTGATTTCCGGCTTTCGTGTATGATTATGCTACATAATCCACGAAAAGTTGGTTCTGGGTTTGAAAAAGCTGGAAAGAATCACGAAAACAAAGAAAGAAGGTTTCGAGAATGCAGTACGGCTATTTTGATGATGCGAATCGAGAATATGTCATCACCCGTCCGGACACTCCGGATCCGTGGGTGAACTATCTGGGCAGCCCGGAATATGGTGCGATCATTTCGAACAATGCCGGCGGATACAGCTTTGCCAAAAGTGGTGCGAACGGACGGATCCTGCGGTATGTATTCAACCAGTTCGACCAGCCGGGACGCTATATCTATCTTCGCGATAATGTGACAAAGGATTACTGGTCGGCTTCGTGGCAGCCGGTCGGCAAGGAGCTGTCGCAGTATCATAGTGAATGCCGACACGGCACGGCTTATACCAGAATGTGTGCGGAATATACGGGGATCCGCTCGGAAGTATTGTACTATGTGCCGCTGGACAGGACACATGAGGTCTGGGCGATGCAGGTGCGGAATGATTCTGACACGAACCGTGAGCTGACGGTGACCGGTTATGCGGAATTTACCAACAACAGCAACTATGAGCAGGATCAGGTCAATCTGCAATACTCGCAGTTCATTACGCGCACCGTATTTGAGAAGGATCACATCCACCAACTGATCCATGGAAATCTGGATGCAGTTGAGGACGGCAAAGAGGTAGACCATAAGATCGTAGAGTATCGGTTATTTGGTCTGGCGGGTCAGCCGGTCCATGGCTATTGTGGAAGCAAGGAGTCCTTCCTTGGTCGGTATCATGGTTACGGCGATCCGGCGGGGGTGGTTTCCGGTGAGCTGGACGGCAGCATGAACTACAACGAGAATGCCTGCGGCGCGCTCTCCTGTGTGCTGACCCTCCGTCCGGGCGAAACAAAGCATCTGGCTTTTATCGTGGGCATGAAAGACCGCGAAGAGACGGCACAGTTGATGGCACAGTATGCGGATCCTGCTTCGGTCTGCGCACAGGAGCTGGAAGAGCTGAAGACCTACTGGCACAGCAAGCTGGAAAATTTCCAGATCAAGACTCCCAGCGCAGAAATGAACAGCATGGTCAATACATGGCATGCATACAACTGCTTTATGACCTTTACATGGTCGCGTGCGGCGTCCTTCATCTACTGCGGTTTGCGCAATGGTTACGGTTACCGCGATACCGTGCAGGATATTCAGGGTGTGATCCATCTTGCACCGGAGCAAGCGGCGGAGAAGATCCGTTTTATGCTGTCGGCACAGGTGGACAACGGCGGCGGTCTGCCGCTGGTCAAATTCACCCATGATCCCGGTCATGAGGATACCCCGGATGATGCTTCCTATGTGCAGGAGACCGGGCACCCCGCTTACCGTGCGGACGATGCACTGTGGCTTTTCCCGACTGTCTATAAGTATCTGGCGGAGACCGGGAATGCAGCTTTCCTGGACGAGGTCATCCCGTATGCAAACAAGGGTGAGGCAACGGTCTACGAGCATCTGCAGCGCGCGATCGATTTCTCGATGGAACGTCTTGGTCCTCACGGGATGCCGGCGGGTCTGTATGCAGACTGGAACGACTGCCTGCGTCTTGGCGCGAAGGGCGAGTCCAGCTTTGTGGCGTTCCAGCTCTATCTTGCAATGTCCATCCAGAAAGAACTTGCACAGGAAAAGCAGGACGCTGCCGCAGTGGAGAAGCTCTCGCAGCAGCAGGCGGCGTTTGGAGAACTGGTGCAGAAGCTCTGCTGGAACGAGGATCGCTTTATCCGCGGCTTTACCGAAGAGGGCGAGACCATTGGCCGGCGCACGGATCCCGAAGCCAACCTCTGGCTGAACCCGCAGAGCTGGGCGGTCATCAGCGGTCTGGCGACCAAGGAACAGGCAGACAGGATCCTTGATACGGTGCACGAGGGGCTGAATACCGATTACGGCGCGATGCTGATGCAGCCGCCGTATCATGCACACGCCTTCGAGGGCGCACTGGCAGTCATTTACAACGCAGGCGTCAAGGAAAATGCGGGCATCTTCTCGCAGTCGCAGGGCTGGCTGGTACTGGCAGAAGCGCTGTGCGGTCACGGTGACCGTGCATTTGAGTATTACAGAGAGAACTCTCCTGCAGAGCAGAATGCTCGTGCAGAGATCCGCAAGCTGGAGCCTTACTGCTATGGTCAGTTCACAGAGGGCAAGGACAGCCCTCACTTTGGCCGGAGCCATGTCCATTGGCTGACCGGTACGGCTTCCACCATGATGGTGGGCACGGTAGAGGGCATTCTGGGCGTGCGCCCGGATCTGCACGGTCTGCACCTGAAACCGTCCATTCCCGCAGAATGGGAAGGCTTTGCGATGGAAAAGAACTTCCGCGGCAGCAAGCTGCATATCACGGTCAAAAACCCGGATCACAAGGAATCCGGCTGCGCCAGCCTGACGCTGAACGGTCAGCGGATGGAGGGGGATTACATTCCGGCAGAACAGCTGCTGACAGAAAACGAGATCGTACTGACTCTGTAAGGAGGACCTGAGATGGAAAAGTTTGAGTTTTCCGGGCGGGATGGCAGCTTTGCGCTTGCAAATGCGGAAATGGTAACAGGGCTTGCCTTTCCGCTGGCAGGTGAGAGGGGCCTGAAGAACTGCATTACGCCGAACTTTGGCGGCGACAGCAAGAGTGACCAGAACACCTTTGTGCTGGAGCCGACCAGCATTGAAAATCTGCACAACAACCGTAATACCCGCAATTTCTGGTGCCGGATGGAAGATGGACGCATCTGGTCGGTGTGCGGAGGATCTGCGGCACAGGAAGCACAGCGTTTTACTCCGGATCAGGAGGAAAATACGGTCACGGCCGGGTTGATGTGGCACACACTCACCCGTGTGGGCAAGTCGGTTGGCCTGAAGGCGCAGACCGATTCCTTTGTCACCCTCGGCGGTGAGCAGGAGATCATGCGTGTGACGCTGGAAAATATCACCGGGGAACCCCTGCGCTTCACACCGGTAGCGGCGATCCCCCTGTATGGGCGCAGCGCCGACAATCTGCGCGATCACCGTCATGTGACCAGCCTGCTGCATCGGATCCGGGTGCTGCCGAACGGTATCTCGGTCAAGCCGACCCTCTCGTTTGACGAGCGTGGTCACCAGAAAAATCAGGTGGTCTATTTTGCGGCGGCGAATGGTGCCAATGGCGAACTGCCGACAGCGATCTACCCCACGGTAAAGCAGTTCCTGGGCGAGGGCGGAACCTTCATGAATCCGGAGGCTGTCCGCTGTGCAGTGAAGGGCGCGGTACCCGGTACACAGATCCAGGGCAGGGAAGCAATGGGCGGTATGGCATTTGAGACGGTCTGCCTTGCACCCGGTGAGAGCGTACAGTATGTGGTACGGTTCGGTATGACCAAAGACGAAGCGGAACTTGCACAGATTTTGAATATCTGTGATACCGCAGAAAAAGCAGATGCACTCATGGCAGAGGTGAAAACACACTGGCAGGAGCAGGTCAATGTTTCCTTTGAGACGGGCGACGGCGCAAGGGATAACTACCTGCGATGGATCTGCTTCCAACCCATCCTGCGCCGGATCTACGGCTGCTCCTTCCTGCCGTATCACGATTATGGCAAGGGTGGTCGCGGATGGCGTGACCTGTGGCAGGACTGTCTTGCACTGTTGATCATGGATCCCTCCGGTGTCCGTCAGATGATCGTGGATAACTATGCAGGTGTCCGTCTGGATGGTACGAATGCTACGATCATTGGTGAAAAGCAGGGCGAATTCGTTGCAGACCGCAACAACATTACCCGTGTCTGGATGGATCATGCGTTCTGGCCGCTGCTGACAACGGAGTTCTACCTCAATCAGACCGGCGATCTGAAGATCCTGCTGGAGCAGGCACCGTATTTCAAGGATAAGCAGGTCTGCCGCGGTACCGCGCACGATGATGCATGGAGTCCGGCGGAGGGCTGCTGGCAAAAGGATGCACAGAACAATGTGTACTGCGGCACTTTGCTGGAACACATCCTGTTGCAGAATCTCTGTGCATTCTATGATGTTGGCGCACACAATGAACTGCGTCTGCACAATGCAGACTGGAACGATGCGCTGGATATGGCAGCGAACAAGGGCGAGAGCGTTGCGTTTACCAGCGCGTATGCCGGCAACCTGCGGGATATCGCAGCCATTCTGAAGCAAATGCAGGAAAAGCTCGGCGTACAGCAGGTGACTGTTGCCGAGGAACTGACCCGGCTGCTGGGTCATGCGGACTGCTACAGCCAGTCTGAGCAGAAACAGCAGATCCTGACCGATTATCAGGAGTGCTGTGTACATGCCAACAGCGGCAAAACGGTGCAGTTGGATGTCGATGCGCTGCGCAAGGATCTGTTGGAAAAGTCTGACTGGATGATGGATCATATCCGTAAGACAGAGTGGGTCACAGATGGTGCAGAGCATGGCTGGCTGAATGGCTATTACGATGACCACGGCGAGCGTGTGGAGGGCGTTGTTCACGATACGGTGCGCATGATGCTGCCCAGTCAGGTGTTTGCGATCATGAGCGGTACGGCGGATGAAGCGCAGGTGCAGGCGATCTGTGACAGCGCGGATCGCTACCTCTATACAAAAGAGATCGGCGGCTACCGTCTGAATACGGACTTCGAGGAAGAAAAGTTCGACCTTGGGCGGATGTTCGGCTTTGCTTACGGCGAAAAGGAAAATGGCGCGGTATTCTCTCATATGACCGTGATGTACGCCAATGCGCTCTATCAGCGCGGCTTTGCACGGCAGGGCGCAAAGGCACTGAACACCCTGCTGGATACTGCGATGGATCTGCCGGTCAGCCGGATGTATCCCGGTCTGCCGGAGTACTTCAATAATGACGGCTGCGGTCTGTATCCGTATCTGACCGGTGCGGCAAGCTGGTATATGCTGACCATGATCTGCTGGGTCTACGGTGTGCGAGGCGATCTGGGCGATCTGCTCGTTGCTCCGGCATTGCAGGCAGAGCAGTTCGGGGCGGATGGCAGTGTCTCGGTGAGCCTGCCGTTTGCGGGCCGCAGACTGCGTGTTGTGATCTGCAACCCTGACCGGAAGCCGCAGGAGGACTACAAGGTCGTTGCTGCCCGGCTGGATGGGGAGGAGCAGCCGACCGAAAACGGGCAGCTCCGCATTGCCCGTTGTGTGCTGGAAGCGCTGGATAACGCAGCTGAACATGAGATCGTTGTGACGCTGGGCTGATCGAGAAAGGAACGCTGCTATGCGATTCGGATATTTTGATGATGAACATCGGGAATACGTCATTACAGAACCCAGGACGCCTCTTCCGTGGATCAACTATCTGGGGAGCAGGGATTTCTTCAGCCTGATCTCCAACACGGCAGGCGGATACAGCTTCTATAAGGATGCAAAGCTCCGCCGTATCACCCGGTATCGGTATAATAATATTCCAATGGACTCGAACGGACGGTATTTCTACATCAAAGAAGGGGATACCGTCTGGAACCCCGGCTGGCAGCCTGTACAGACCGAACTGGATGAATATTCCTGTCGTCATGGCATGGGGTATACGGTCATTCATGGGAAAAAGAACGGGATCGCCGCCAAGTTGGAGTGCTTTGTTCCGGTGGAGGACAGCTGTGAAGTGGATCGGCTGATCCTGACCAATGAGAGCGACAAAGAAAAAGCATTTACCGTGTTCAGCTATCTGGAATTCTGCCTGTGGAACGCGGTGGATGATTCTACGAATTTCCAGCGCAACTTCTCCACCGGTGAGGTGGAGGTCGAGGGCAGCACGATCTACCATAAGACCGAATATCGTGAGCGCCGTGACCACTATGCCTTCTGGACGGTCAATGCGGAACTGGACGGCTTTGACACCAGCCGGGATGTTTTTCTGGGAGCTTACCGCAGCAACGCAAACCCGGAAGTGGTAGAAAAGGGTCAGTGTACGGGCAGTGAAGCCCACGGCTGGGCACCGGTGGGTGTGCATCAGGTCAACGTGACCCTTGCGCCGGGCGAAGCAAAGAGCCTGATCTTTGTGCTGGGTTATATCGAAAATGCCGAGGATGCTAAGTGGGCGGCGCCGGGCATCATCAACAAGGAAAAGGCGTATGCCATGCAGAAACGCTATGCCACTGATGCGCAGGTGGACGGTGCGCTGCACGACCTGCATGAATATTGGAGCGAGTTGCTGTCTGCCTACAAGGTGAAGTCCGGCGATGAAAAGCTCGACCGCATGGTGAATATCTGGAACCAGTATCAGTGTATGGTCACCTTTAACATGAGCCGCAGCGCAAGCTACTATGAGAGCGGGACCGGACGCGGAATGGGTTTCCGGGACAGCTGTCAGGATCTGCTGGGTTTCGTGCATCTGATCCCTGCCCGTGCAAGGGAGCGCATTCTGGACATTGCAGCCACCCAGTTCGAGGACGGCAACGCCTACCACCAATACCAGCCGCTGACCAAGAAGGGAAACATGGACATCGGTGCAGGCTTCAACGATGATCCGCTGTGGCTGATCGCTGCTGTCAGTGCCTACATCCGGGAGACCGGTGACCTTTCCATTCTGGAGGAGCAGGTAGACTTCAATAATGACCACACACTGGCACAGCCGCTGATGGAGCATCTGCGCCGCAGCTACCAGTATACGCTGGATCACCTTGGACCGCACGGTCTGCCGCTGATCGGGCGTGCCGACTGGAATGACTGCCTGAATCTGAACTGCTTTTCCAAAACACCCGGCGAGAGCTTCCAGACCACTGGCCCCAGTGAGGGCCCTGTGGCAGAGAGCGTATTCATCGGCGGAATGTTCGTCAAATATGCCGGAGAATATGCAGAGCTGTGTGATGCGGTCGGCAAGACGGAAGAAGCAGAAAAGGCGCGGGAGAATGCGCATAAAATGAGCGATACCCTCCTTGGGGCGGGCTGGGACGGCGCATGGTTCCGCCGTGCATACGATGCTTTTGGTGCTCCCGTAGGCAGCAAAGAATGTGATGAGGGGCAGATCTTCATCGAGCCGCAGGGTATGTGTGTCATGGCGGGTGTCGGTGTGGACAGCGGCGAAGCTGCCGCCGCACTGGCCAGTGTGAAGGAACATCTGGATACAGAATACGGCATTGTGCTGCTCCAGCCGGCGTATACCCGTTACCGTCTGGAACTGGGTGAGATCTCAAGCTATCCGCCGGGTTACAAGGAGAATGCGGGCATCTTCTGCCACAACAATCCCTGGATCTCCTGCGCGGAGGCTGTTGTCGGGCACGGTGACAGGGCATTTGAGGTCTACCGGAAGATCTGTCCTGCCTATATCGAGGAAATCTCAGAGATCCATCGCACAGAACCCTATGTGTACAGCCAGATGGTGGCAGGGTGCGATGCACCGACTCATGGCGAAGGGAAGAACAGCTGGCTGACCGGTACGGCGGCGTGGACGTTCGTCAATGTGAGCCAGTATATCCTTGGTGTCCAGCCTACGATGCAGGGGCTGCGCATCGATCCCTGCATCCCGCATGAGTGGGATGGCTTTGAGCTGACACGCATTTTCCGGGGTGCAGTCTATCACATTACGGTGTGCAACCCCGATCATGTGGAAAAGGGTGTGCGCACGGTTCTTGTAAATGGAACTGGCATAAGAGGAAACGTTCTCCCCCTGGCAGATGCGGGCGAGAAGGTGGAGGTCTGCGTTACGTTGGGCTGATCCTGAAGGGCGGGACGCAGAAGCATAAAAACAGGCACCCTTTCATCTTTTTCAAAAAGAACAAAAGGGTGCCTGTTTTGGTTTACCACATGGCTTTATAATATTTGTCGCGGTACTTTTTGGGTGTGACACCGACCATGTCCTCAAAGACCTGAATGAAGTGGCTCTGAGAGGAGAAGGCCAGATAGTTTGCGATATCTACAAGGCTGGCATCGGAGTAACGCAGAAGGTTCTGTGCCTTTTCGATCTTCTTCTCCCGGATATAGTCGCTGACCGAAATGCCCAGATTCTGCTTGAACACGCGGGAAAGATAGCTTGCCGAAAGCCCGGTGTGCTCTGCGAGGGTCTGGATCGTGATCCGCTCGTTGAGATGATCGTAGATGTAATCGACACAGCGGGAGACCGGCTGCGACACGATATCGGCTTTTTTGCGCAGAGCCATCTTTCCGGTAAAATCCTGTACCATTGTATGATGCAGCTCGACAACGGACTGGACATCGGTGCAGGAATCTGCCCGAAGGATGTAAAAGTCACTCAGGCGGTAAGCCTGCTCGGCTTCCATGCCGCCGGTCACACAGTACCGTGTGACCAGTGAAGTCGTGATAACAAAATGATATTTTATGTTTTGAAGGGGGTTTTTTGACAAAACGCCCATTCCGACCGGGTTGCTGAACACTTCAGAAGAACAGTTTTTCTGGACATATTCCATGTTTCCATCGCGTACCGCTTTATAAAAGGCGTATTCTTCCGCTGGTGGACGGTGCGCTTCCTGCTCTTCGAAGCGCTTTAATTCGGTTTCTACCCATTCCTTTGTGAGTTTCATACGAAAGCCCTCCGACTTTTTGAATGTTTTTGTCATTGTAGCATGATTCTGATATTTTGGCAATCATTTTTATAGACGGAGAGGGCAGAAAAAGATTATACTTTGCTCACAAGCTCCGAAGAGACCCGGAACATATGAAACGAAAAAATCAAAATATGAAGGAGTACATTGCTATGAGAAAGATCTCGCGTCGTAATTTCCTGCTGGCTTCCGGTGTGGTCACGATCAGTGCAGCCCTGACGGCCTGCGGCGGTGGTTCTTCAAGCAGTGCTGGTGCAGCGGCTGGCACGACTGCTACGGGAGGGACTTCTGGCGGCAAGAACCTGAACGTCTGGTGCTGGAACGAAGAGTTCCAGAGCCGCTTCAACGACTACTATCCCGGCGTCAAGGAGATCGCCTCCGACAAATCCACTACCACGCTGAATGATGGCACCATCGTGAAGTGGATCATCAACGCAAACGAGAACAACAACTATCAGAACAAGCTGGACGAGGCACTGCTGTCTCAGGAATCCGCTGCAGATGAGGAAAAGGTCGATATCTTCCTGATCGAGGCAGACTACGCGCTGAAGTATGTTGATTCTCCTTATACACTGGATGTAAAGGCGGACATCGGTCTGACGGATGCAGATCTGGCCGGTCAGTACCAGTACACCAAGGATATCGTCTCTGCCAACGGCAGCCAGCGCGGCACGACCTGGCAGGCGACTCCCGGCCTGTTCGCATACCGCCGCAGCATTGCAAAGGATGTTCTGGGCACGGATGACCCGGCGGAAGTCCAGAACTATCTGTCCGACTGGACCAAATTTGATGCGGCTGCAGTCAAGGCACACGACAAGGGCTACAAGATGCTGTCCGGCTTCGACGATTCCTACCGCGTGTTCTCCAACAACGTTTCTGCTCCGTGGGTCGATGGTACGACCATCAAGGTGGATCCCAGCATTATGAAGTGGGTCGAGCAGACCAAGACCTACACGGATAAGGGCTACAACAACAAGTCCAGCCTGTGGGATTCTCAGTGGGCATCCGATCAGGGCCCGAACGGTAAGGTGTTTGGCTTCTTCTACTCCACTTGGGGCATTAACTTCACCCTGCTGGGCAACTCTCTGGAGATCCCCACTTCGGAAGGCGGTAAGGAAGAGGTCGGCAACGGCATCTACGGTGACTACGCAGTCTGCGAAGGCCCTCAGCCCTACTACTGGGGCGGCACCTGGATCTGCGGTGCGGCGGGCAGCGATAACATCGACCTGATCCGTGATATCATGCAGAAGCTGACCTGCGATGAGGCGATCATGAAGCAGATCACTCTGGATACGCAGGACTACACCAACAACGAAGCTGCCATGAATGAACTGGCTAACAGTGATTACGCATCCGATTTCCTGGGCGGTCAGAATCACATTGCTCTGTTTGCAGAAGCTGCAAAGAAGATCGATATGTCCAACGCAGGTCCGTACGACCTCGGTCTGAACGAGAGCATCCAGAACAGCTTTGGCGACTACTTCAACGGCATTGTTGATATGGACACCGCAAAGGCAAACTTCTGGATGAGCGTCAGCGAGAAGTACCCGGAGCTGACCGATGTGGTCTGGCCCGACTAAATCCGATCCCCGCTCAAAACAGGTGGGCGGGCAGTGTGCCCGCCCTCTTTCGTGAAGGAGGAACGTTTCCATGGAAGAAAAAGCCAAAAAGAAAGGCTCGATCAGCTATGCCAAATGGGGATATATCTTCATTGCACCGTTCTTTATCGTCTTTGCGGTGTTCCAGCTGTTCCCGATGGCATCCACGATCTATTACAGCTTCTTTGAGTACTACCGCAGCGGTCTGAAGATCATCGGACCGACCTTTGTGGGACTGAAAAACTACGTCGCACTGTTCGCGGCAGATCTGCCGAAGTACTTTGGCAACACGATCATTCTGTGGCTCATCGGTTTTATCCCGCAGATTTCGGTCTCGCTGCTGCTGGCTGCGTGGTTCACGGATCTGCGCCTGAAGCTGAAAGGTCAGACCTTCTTTAAGACGGTCATCTACATGCCCAACCTGATCATGGCATCTGCGTTCGCAATGCTGTTCTTTGCACTGTTCTCGGACAACGGCCCGATCAACGCGGCGCTCGTGAGCATGGGCATCCTGAAAGAGCCCTTCAGCTTCCTGAATACCGTCTGGGGCAACCGTGGACTGATCGGTTTGATGAACTTCCTGATGTGGTTTGGCAATACGACCATTATGCTGATGGCAGCGATCATGGGCGTTGACCCCACGCTGTACGAAGCGGCAGAGCTGGACGGCTGCACCCCGAACCAGATGTTCTGGAAGATCACCATCCCGCTGATCCGTCCCATCCTGGTCTACGTCATGATCACTTCGATGATCGGCGGCTTGCAGATGTTCGATGTTCCTCAGATCCTGACCAACGGTAAGGGCGGCCCGGATCGTACCTCCACCACCATGATCATGTACCTGAACAACCACCTGTTCAGCAAGAACTACGGCATGGCCGGTGCGGTCTCTGTGGTGCTGTTCCTGCTGTGTGCTGTCCTGTGTGTCATCGTTTACTTCTCGCTGACCAAGGAAGACGACGGTCTGACCAGAGCCCAGCGTAAGGAACTGAAAGCAGCAAAGAAGGCTGCTGCAAAAGGAGGGAAATGAGTATGGCACACAATTCGAAAAATCGCTCTGCGAATGCAACGCTGAATGCGCGCCGGGCAGGGTGCTATCTGGCACTGGTAGTCATCAGTTTTCTGTGTCTGTTCTTCTTCTATGTGCTGACGATCAATTCCACCCGCAACCATTTTGAGATCCAGAAGGGCTTCTCCCTTCTGCCGGGCAAGTCTCTGCTGACCAACCTGCGCAACGTCCTGAACGATGCAAACGTTCCGGTCGTGACCGGTATCCGCAACAGCCTGATCGTTTCAGCCTGCTCCGCAGCGCTCAGCGTTTACTTCTCTGCACTGACGGCTTATGGCATCTACGCCTATAATTTCAAGTTCAAGAAGGCTGCTTTTGCGCTGATCCTCCTTATCATGACCATGCCGACGCAGGTTTCGGCACTGGGCTTCTTGCAGTTGGTCAATGAGATGGGGCTGAAGAACAGCTTCATCCCGCTGATCATCCCCAGCATTGCATCCCCGGCGGTGTTCTTCTTTATGAAGCAGTATCTGGACTCCAGCCTTCCGATGGAGATCGTTGAGGCGGCGCGCATCGATGGCGCAGGCGAGTTCTATACCTTCAATAAGATCGTTCTGCCGATCATGAAACCGGCACTGGCAGTTCAGGGCATCTTCGCATTCGTTTCCAGTTGGAACAACTACTTTATCCCTGCACTGGTTCTGGACAGTCCGGAGAAAAAGACTCTGCCGATCCTGATCGCACAGCTCCGCAGTGCAGATTTCCTCAAGTTTGATATGGGCAAAGTCTATATGATGGTGGCGATCGCCATTCTGCCCGTTATCGTTGTCTATCTGCTGCTGAGCAAGTACATCGTCCGTGGTGTTGCACTGGGCGGTGTCAAGGGCTAAACGCGTTATCACTTCTTTGATTTTCTCCTACATCATCTTCTCTACATCCTTTGATGGCAAACAGCCCACGGAGTATTCCGTGGGCTGTTTGCTGTTCGGCGGAGAGTGTCGTTTTATAGCCGATATCAGGGGTATGTAGCGAGGCGGAGAGTGTGGCTCCTGATCCGCGGCACGGTCATAAGGAATGAATCCGATGGGGCAGTGTGATACAATGCCGATGGATTCACATTTGTTGCAAAGGGAAAGGTCACGAATGGGGTTTGCCATTCGTGACCTTTTTTCGTGGAGTACTCTACTCTACGATA
>CAZUDU010000013.1:0-22309 GCA_964619455.1 uncultured Faecalibacterium sp. | reverse complement strand
AAGGTGCGTGCACAGGACCGCCACGGCGAGTGGTTCGAACTGGAGGCTGAAGATCTGCTGGCACGCTGCATCCAGCATGAGAACGATCATCTGGACGGTGTGACCATCATGGAGTCCAGTGAGTTCTTCTATGAGGACACCGAAGAAGGTAAGAAGGAAGCTCAGAAAGCGAAAGGAAGCCACTGATGCGTATTTTGTTCATGGGCACCCCGGACATTGCTGCCGAGTGCCTGAAAGCGCTTTATGAAGCAGGGCACGAGATCTGCGCCGTCTACACCCGGCGGGATAAGCCGGTTGGACGCAAGCAGATCCTGACCGCACCGCCGGTCAAAGAGGTGGCGCTCCAGCATGGCACACCGGTATTCCAGCCCCGCACTCTGCGGGATGGCGGTGAGGACGAGAACATCCGTGCTCTTGCGCCGGAGCTGATCGTGGTCGTGGCGTATGGCTGCATTCTGCCCGCATCGGTGCTTTCGATCCCGAAGCATGGATGCATCAACCTCCATGTTTCGCTGCTGCCCAAATACCGCGGCAGTGCACCGGTGCAGTGGTCTGTGCTCAACGGTGATGCCGAGACAGGCGTTTCCATCATGCAGATGGACGAAGGGCTGGATACCGGTGATGTGCTCTGCTGTGAAAAGATCGCCATTGACCCGGAGGAAACCAGCGGTGAGCTGTTTGATCGTGTGACTGCTGTGGGTGCACGCGTTCTGTGTGAAACGGTGCCTGCCATTGCTGCGGGCAGCCTGACCGCTGTGCCCCAGAAGCACGAGGATGCGACCCTTGCGCCGATGCTCAGCAAGGAGATGGCGCAGTTTGAGTGGACGCAGACCGCAGAGCATATCCACAACTGGGTGCGCGGCATGAATCCGTGGCCCGGTGCATGGTTCGTGACCTCTGCTGGCAAAAAGGTCAAGGTCATGGAATGCCGCACCGCTGATGCAGAGAATGCTGCCCCCGGCACGGTGCTGGCAACAAAGCCGCTCACCATTGCCTGTGAGCAGGGGTCCGTGCAGCTGCTGCGGGTCGTTCCGGAAGGCTCCAAGCCGATGGACGGCAGCGCATTTGCGGCGGGTCTGCGCCTGAAAACGGGGGATCATCTCTGATGGGCGCCAATCCGCGTGCGGCGGCAGTCTCCGCACTGGTCCGTCAGGAGCAGGATGGCTTTTCCAACCTGATCCTGGATGCTGAGCTGAAACGGCAGGCGCTGGAAGGGCGGGATAAAGCCTTTGCCAGTGCCATCTTCTACACCGTGCTGGAGCACCGGGGTACACTGGACTACATTCTGGAGCAGTTCCTGCCCAAAGGTCTTGCCAAGCTGGACGCTCCGGTGCGTGAGATCCTGCGTTCGGCTCTGGCACAGGCAAGGTATATGTCGGTGCCGGTCTCGGCTGCCGTCAATGAGGCGGTCAAGCTGACCCGCAGCTTTAAAAAATCCAGCGCATCCGGTCTGGTCAATGCGGTACTGCGCCGTGCATGCAGCTATGATCTGGAGACTGCGGTCTTCAAGGATGAGATCGAGCGCCTGATGGTGCTTGGTTCTGCCGGGCGGGATGTGGCAGCATTTTTGCACAAGCACTACCCGGATGAAGCGCTGGGGATCCTGACCTGTGGAGCAGACGACGGTATGACCAGTCTGCGCGCAAACCCGCTCAAGGCATCGGCAGAACAGCTCTGCGAAGAGCTGAAGCGTGCCGGTGTGCCGCAGGCAGCCCCCGGCAGTGTGCCCGGCAGTGTTCTGGCACGCTTTGAGGGCAGCCCTGCCGAGACGGAACTGTTTCAAAAGGGTTATTACCATGTGGAAGGGCAGACCAGCCAACTGGCGGCTCTCTGCGTGGATGCACGCCCCGGTCAGACGGTACTGGATCTGTGTGCTGCACCCGGCGGCAAGACCATCCTGATGGCAGAGCAGATGCAGAACACCGGTGTTCTTTACAGCTGCGATGCGGCCGAGAACCGTGTGCGGCTGATCCGCACTGCCGTGGAGCGGATGGGTCTGACCAATGTAAAGCCGCTCTGCAACGATGCGACCCGCCCTAACGATGCACTGCCGCAGGCAGACCGCATCCTGACCGATGTTCCGTGCAGCGGGCTTGGTATCCTTGCCAAAAAGCCGGATCTGCGCTACAAAAAGCTGGAACCGGCGCGTCAGGCGGAATTATTGAAGACCCAGGCGTCCATTCTGGATACAGCGGCACTGCTGCTCAAGCCCGGCGGACGGATGGTCTATTCTACCTGCACCATCGACCCGGCCGAAAATCAGGATCAGATCCGGGCGTTCCTCACCCGGCACCCGGAGTTTACGGTCATCGCACCTGCGGTAGAGCTGCCGGACGGGATGACCGTGAGCGAATACGGAGTGCTCTCGGTGTCTACACGTACCGGAATGGATGGATTTTTCCTCTGCACGATGCAAAAAGCGTGCGAAACGAACCTGTGACCCCTTGCAGAGGGTCTGTTCGCATTGAGAACATAGGAGAACACGATGGAACAAAAACGCTGTATTTCTTCTTTGACGCTGGAGCAGCTTGCCGCAGAGCTGAAAGCACTGGGGCAGCCCGCTTTCCGTGCAAAGCAGATCTTCCACTGGCTGCACCAGAAGCTGGTCACGGAGTTTTCGGCAATGTCTGACCAGCCCAAAACGCTGCTTGCCAAGCTGGAGGAAGCTTTCTATATTGCTGCGCCGCAGATCGAGCGCCGTCAGGAAGCAAAGGACGGCACCGTGAAATATCTTTTGCGGATGGCGGACGGCAACTGTATCGAGACGGTCGTCATGCGCTACCACTATGGCAATACGGTCTGCGTTTCCACGCAGGTCGGCTGCCGGATGGGCTGCCGTTTCTGTGCATCGACACAGGCAGGGCGCGTGCGCAATCTGGAAGCAGGCGAGATCTGCTCCGAGATCTATACTGCCCAAAAGGACATCGGGGAGCGCATCTCCCATATCGTCCTGATGGGTATTGGCGAGCCGCTGGACAACTTTGACGAAGTAATGCGCTTTCTGGAAAACATCTCCTCGCCGGAGGGTGTCAATATCGGCATGCGCAACATCAGCCTGTCTACCTGCGGTCTTGTCCCCAAGATTGATCTTCTGGCAGAAAAGAAGCTCCAGCTCACCCTGTCGGTTTCGCTCCATGCCCCCAACAACGAGATCCGAAGCGGGATGATGCCGGTCAACGATGCGTATCCCGTCGAGCAGCTGATGCAGGCGGTCCGCCGCTATCAGGATGTCACTGGTCGCCGGGTCAGCTTTGAGTACTCGATGGTGCGTGGTGTCAATGATTCGGATGCCTGTGCAAAGCAGCTTGCAAATCTGATCCGAGGCATGGGAGCACATGTCAATCTGATCCCCATCAACCCGGTAGACGGCAGCCCGTATTCGGCGACCGATGCGGCAAACGTGCGCCGTTTCCAGCAAAAGTTGGAAAGCCTTGGGGTCAACGCAACGGTCCGCCGCCGCCTTGGTAGCGAGATCAGTGCTGCATGTGGTCAGCTGCGCCGTGATGAGATGAACGGCAAGGGATAAAAAGGGAGAAGCCTATGAAGCTTGCAGGAAAAACAGATGTCGGGCGCGTCCGGCAGGATAATCAGGACGATTATCGTGCGGGGCAGCTGCCCGGCGATGCAGTGTGGGCATTGGTGTGCGATGGCATGGGCGGTGCACGCGGCGGCAGAGAAGCCTCGCAGAGCGCCTGTGATGTGATCGAGAGCTGTTTCCAACAGCAATATGGAAAATGCCTGCCCGGTGAGGAAGAGAACTTTTTGAAAAAGACCCTGATCTATGCGAACCGGGCAGTCTTTCAAAAAGCATCGAAGGATGAGACACTTGCCGGGATGGGAACAACGGCAGTCTGTGCACTGGTCCGTTCTGGCAAGGCATATCTGTGTCACGCCGGGGATTCCCGTGCGTATCTTTACCGGGATGATCAGCTGATCCAGCTGACCCACGACCACTCATATGTACAGGAATTGGTGGACTGTGGAACGATCACGCCGGAAGAGGCAGAGCATCATCCGCAGAAGAATATCATTACCCGTGCACTGGGGGTAGATTACCGGCTGGATCCGGAATTCACTGCCGCAGAGCTTTGCGCAGGGGATCTGCTGTTGCTATGCTCAGACGGGCTGACCAATGCTGTACCGAAAGAGCAGCTGGAGCTTTTGCTGCACACAAAGCCGTTTTACGATCTGCCGGATCTTCTGATCCGCGCAGCAAACGAGAACGGCGGCTCTGATAATATTACCGCACTCTTACTGGGCGTAGAACCGATGGAGGTGCGGCATGGATAATCTCATTGGAAAAAAGCTGGACGACCTGTACGAGGTGCGGGAACTGATCGGCTCCGGCGGCATGGCAAACGTCTATAAGGCGGTCATGCTGGGGGAGAACGGGCCGGTTCCTGCCGGAACGGTCGTGGCAGTCAAGGTTTTGCGGCAGGAATATATGCATGACCCGGATCTTGTGCGTCGCTTTAAGAACGAGTCCAAGGCGATCTCTCTGCTGCATCACCCCAACATCGTCAAAGTGTATGATGTTTCGGTCAGCGAAGAACTGCAATATATCGTAATGGAATATGTGGACGGCATGACCTTGCGCACCTATTTGAACGAGCGCGGCGGGAAGATCTCCAGCCGGGAGACGGTGCACTTCATCTCCCAGATCCTGAAAGCGTTGGAGCACGCTCATGCGAATGGTGTCGTGCACCGGGATATCAAACCCCAGAACATCATGCTGTTGGATAATGGGCAGCTCCGTATGATGGATTTTGGTATTGCGCGTGTTTCTCGTGCTGATAATCCTCTGCTTGTGGGCAAGGCGATGGGCAGCGTGCATTATATCAGCCCGGAGCAGGCAAAGGGAGACGAGACGGACTGTACCAGCGATCTTTATTCCATCGGTGTGATGATGTATGAGATGTTGTCCGGTCATCTGCCGTTCGATGCCGAGGATGTGGTCGAGGTCGCGCGCAAGCAGATCTCGGATCAGCCAAAGGCTCTGCGGGAGCTTGTGCCGGATGTTCCGGTAGGACTTGCCGAGATCACGGAAAAAGCGATGGCAAAACTGCCGGAAAACCGGTATTCCTCTGCGCGAGAAATGCTGGACGCATTGGACGCGTATGTCAAGGTTTTGCGGCAGGAATATATGCATGACCCGGATCTTGTGCGTCGCTTTAAGAACGAGTCCAAGGCGATCTCTCTGCTGCATCACCCCAACATCGTCAAAGTGTATGATGTTTCGGTCAGCGAAGAACTGCAATATATCGTAATGGAATATGTGGACGGCATGACCTTGCGCACCTATTTGAACGAGCGCGGCGGGAAGATCTCCAGCCGGGAGACGGTGCACTTCATCTCCCAGATCCTGAAAGCGTTGGAGCACGCTCATGCGAATGGTGTCGTGCACCGGGATATCAAACCCCAGAACATCATGCTGTTGGATAATGGGCAGCTCCGTATGATGGATTTTGGTATTGCGCGTGTTTCTCGTGCTGATAATCCTCTGCTTGTGGGCAAGGCGATGGGCAGCGTGCATTATATCAGCCCGGAGCAGGCAAAGGGAGACGAGACGGACTGTACCAGCGATCTTTATTCCATCGGTGTGATGATGTATGAGATGTTGTCCGGTCATCTGCCGTTCGATGCCGAGGATGTGGTCGAGGTCGCGCGCAAGCAGATCTCGGATCAGCCAAAGGCTCTGCGGGAGCTTGTGCCGGATGTTCCGGTAGGACTTGCCGAGATCACGGAAAAAGCGATGGCAAAACTGCCGGAAAACCGGTATTCCTCTGCGCGAGAAATGCTGGACGCATTGGACGCGTATGTGCAAGATCCTTCTGTGCAGTTTGAATATCAGTATCCTACAGAAGATGCACCCGAAAAGGCGGTGAACCGTACCATGAACCAAAATCATTCCAAACGGCAGGCAGAGCCTGCTGCGCCCCGCAAGGCAAAACCGCGCAAAAAGCGCCGGTCGATCTTTCTGCCGGTGCTGTTCGGCATCACGATCGCGTTTGCGGCGGCGTGTCTTGCCATGTGCTGGATGATCCTGAACGATTCCTCCAACCTGATGAACGAGAAGGCAGATATCCTTCTGGGCGACTATATCGGAATGACCCGCGCAGAAGCGGAGGCGACCGATCAGCTCGCTGCCGGTCAGATCCAGGCAGTCTGGGAGGAAGAATACAACAGTGACTATGCTGCGGGATATATCTACCGGCAGTCTCCGGTGGCCGGGCGTACCGTGCGTGAGGGCCAGAGCGTGACGTTGACAGTCAGCCTTGGCACAAAATATGTGACCGTGCCGGATCTGGCAAATTACCTGCAGGCAGACGCTGAACAGCAGCTCAAGGAGCTGGGGGTCTCTGTCCTGATGACGCAGGCTGTGGACTCTTCTGTTGCATCGGGCGCGGTCATTCGCACCGACCCGGCGGCAGGCAGTCAGGTGGAAGCCGGCTCTACGGTCGTTGTCTACGTGGCGCGCCCGCAGGTCGCAACGACCACCAAGGTGCCTGATCTGAATGGCGTTCTGGCAGAGGATGCCCGCACCATTCTGGTGCAGAACCGTCTGGGTCTCGGCAGCCAGACCGAAGAGTACAGCGATCAGCCGGAGGGTACCGTCATCGGTCAAAGCCCGGAGGCTGGTTCCACGGCAAAGCTGAACAGCCGTGTCAACATCGTAGTCAGTAAGGGTCCTGAACCTGAACCTGAGGTTCCGGAATTCCCGGAAGGCGGCGATTGGTGGAGCGATCTGTGGGGCTTTGGCGGTTCGGGCAGCTCCGGTGAACAGCCGGAGGATCCGGCCGCATCGCAGACGACTCCCGGCGGTGGTTTTGGCAACTGGTGGGGAGCACTGTTCAATTAAAACGGAGTAGTAAATGAACGGATATATTGTAAAAGGCATCGGCGGTTTTTATTATGTCAAGACCGAGGACGGTATTGTAGAGTGTAAGCCCCGCGGGATCTTCCGCAAACAGAAGATCTCTCCGGTGGCGGGCGATGAAGTGACGCTGGAAAGCGAGAACGGTGCGACCGTTATTGCGCAGATCGCGCCCCGCAAAAATATCTTTGTGCGTCCGCCGGTCGCAAATCTGGATGTTCTGTTCCTTGTGGCAAGCACGACCCAGCCGACCCCAAGCACACTGGTGCTGGATAAGCTCTCGGCGATCGCAGTGGACAAAGGCGTTCAGCCGGTGCTCGTGTGCACCAAGGGGGACCTTGCCGAAGCAGAGTTCCTGCGAAGCGCGTATGAAAAGTCTGCCATCCCCTTTATCCGGATCGATTACGAGACCGGGGCCGGGCTGGATGAGGTCAAACAGTGGATCCGCGGGCGGCTGTGTGCCTTTTGCGGAAACTCCGGCGTAGGCAAATCCACCCTGCTCAACGCACTGCTGCCGGAGGTGGAGCGCGAGACCGGTGAAATCAGCCAGAAGCTTGGCCGCGGCCGGCATACGACCCGCGAAGTGACGATTTTTGAAGCCTTTGGCGGACGGATCGCGGACACACCGGGCTTTGCCAGTCTGGAGGCGAACCGTGCGGGGTTTATTCCTAAGGAGAACCTCGAACACGCCTTCCCGGAGTTCGGGCCGTATCTGGGCGAGTGCCAGTTTACCGGCTGTTCGCATCGTGCCGAAAAAGGCTGCGCGGTGCGTGCTGCGCTGGAAGAAGGCAAGCTCTCGCAGACTCGCTACGACAGCTATTGTGCAATGTACGAGGAAGTCAAGGACGTAAAGGACTGGCAGCGTCCCAAATTCAACTGACAGTAAGGATGGTACCATGTCCCGTTGTGTGATCTTTTCGGCGTGTCCGGTCGATGCAGAACTGAAAAAGCTGCTGAAGGAGGACGATTTCATCATTGCCTGTGATGCAGGTTACCGCAACTGCGAAACGCTCGGCTGCAAGCCGGATATCATTGTGGGTGATTTTGATTCCGCGCCCTGTCCGCAGCATTTCGGCAAGGATATCGTGATCCTTCCGCATGTCAAGGATGATACAGATACCGAGTATGCTGCAAAGCTTGCAGTTGAAAAAGGCTTTAACGAAGTCCTGATGCTGGGTGCTCTGGGCGGCAGGCGGCTGGAGCATACGCTGGCAAACCTCTGCACCGGGCTTGGGCTGGAACAACGCGGTGTGCGGGCGGCTTTGCAAAACGAACGCTCCCGGATCACCTATGTGCTGCCCGGCGAGAGCCGCGCCTACCCCAAAACGGACTATTTCTACTTTTCGGTGTTCCCGCTGGAAGGCAAGGCCGAAGGCGTATGGGAGCGCGGCTCCTACTATGAGTTGACGGATGCTGCTCTTACGGCAGGCTATCCGCTGGGGGTCAGCAACGAGTATGCCGAAGGATCGGACTGTATCACAGTCTCGACCCGTACCGGTGCGCTGGTCGTGGTGGAAACAGCTGCAGATAACGCGCTTTGAGGAACCTTTTGCTCCCGGAATGGATATACTGGAACAAAAGAGAACGAAAGGCGGGGTTGCAATGCAGGTCGTTGTTCTGAAAAGCCCGAAATGTCTGCGCGGGATCCTGCGCAAGCTGTTTGGCATCCCAAAAGAATCCTGAGTCTTCAAAACCCTCTGGTGCATCAAAGCGCACCGGAGGGTTCTCTTTTTGCGCATAACCGGGCACACCGGCGCATACCTTTTGATAGAAACGGACAGGGAAAGGAGCAACACGGCATGGAACTAAAGGTGTTTCGGGACACTCTGCCACAGGCGGGCACAAACTGTACCCTCAAAGCAGAGATTCCTCTGGAAACAGAGGTATTGATCTCTGATTATCTCCCGCCGATCTTCAAGCTCGTCAAATGCTTTGCGAAACCCATCGTATTGCAAAAGCGTTTGCAGCCCGGCAAGCTGACGTTGGATGGCTACCTGCGGTGTACGCTGTTTTATCAGGGAGAGGATGGCGTGGGTCTATGCCAGACCGAGCAAAAGCTGCCTTTTACAAAGCAGCTGGAGCTGCCGGAGTTTTCATATACCGCATGGACCGCCACGGTGGAGGGGCAGACCGAATATCTGAACAGCCGAGTGGTGAATCCGCGCCGGATCGAGGTGCGGGGTGCAGTCAGCCTTCTGGTCTGCGTGCGGGCACAGGATAAGACCGAGATCATTACAGCACTGGCGGACGGCGGTATTGAGCAAAAGCTACAGACGATCCGTGGTTCGCGCAGCACAGCTGTGCTGGATAAGCTGGTCACACTGGAAGGGGAACTTAACTTTCCAAAGGCCCCGGAGGCGGTTCTGGAGATCACAGGCAGCCCCGAGGTGAAAGAATTAAAGCTCATTTCCGGCAAGGTCGTTGTAAAAGGAGAGATCCATGTGCAATGCGTCTGGCGGGCACAGGGAGACCCCGCTCTTCAATGCCAGATGACCACCCTGAATCTAAATCAGGTCGTCGATCTGAATGGCATCACCGAAGACAGTCAATGCTTCTGTATGCCGGAGCCGATCGGTTTTACCCTCTCGCAGGGGGAAAATGCGTCTGTCCAGACCCTGAGCGCCAATGTGATGCTGCATCTCCGGGCATGGCGAACGTATCAGCTTCAGTATGTCTGCGATGCATTCTCGACCCGGGCAGAAACCGCCCTCTCGCTGCGGGAGGTTGCGATCGAGAAGTTGGTCGGGACTCTTCACGAACCGCTCACAGTGACCGGCTCTGGTCCTCTGCCGGACGCGGATGCTCAGTTGAGGGCGTGCTTTGTCTCTTATGGTCCGTTTCAGGTGATGCAAAAGGGAGAAGCCTTCCTTCTGAACTGCCGTGCCGTTGCAACGGTATTTGTAGAGAACAGTCTTTCGGAGCTGGAAAGCTACGAAAAAAGCCTTGAACTTTCTCTGCCGCTTGTGCTGGATGCACCGCTGGGCAGCGCACTCTATCCGGAATGCTGGATCTCAACGAATGATGTGCGGTGCAGCTGTGCAGGTGGAACGCTGGAAGTGACCATAACGGCATCTGTCGAGGGCGCGATCCTTTGCCGCAGCAAGGTACAGAGTCTGGAGTCTATCGAGCTTGGGGAAGCACTGGATACAGCATCTTCGGATATCGCACTACGCATCTACTACGCACAAGCCGGGGAGGAACTCTTTTCTATCGCAAAAAGGTTCTATGTTTCACCTGCAAGGATGCTTGCTGCAAATGACCTTGCGCCGGAGATCGTAACTTTGCCGCAAGCCGAACATCTTCTGGTGCCGGGCAACTGAGCGACGCTATTTTTGATCTCACATGCAACAGGGAAGATCTGCTGTGTGTGGGATCATTTTTGTGTTGGAGATCTTCTGGTCAAGTTCATTCATCTTTTGCAACACAAAATCAACCGAAATTCACCCCTTTCTTCTTTGAAAAAGAGGGTGTATAATAAGAATCAGTTTGTTGAAAAAGGGAAAGGAGTATCACAAAATGGAGACAGATCAGAAGCTCCTGTCACCGGAGCTTGTCCAGAGCAAGAAGCCTGTCTATGCATTCAGTAAACGTGTATTCTGTGAAGGGATGCGGGACGGTGTTCCCATTGCACTTGGCTATTTTGCGGTGTCGTTTTCGCTGGGGATCGCCGCCCGGCGGGCCGGCTTCAGCCCGTTTCAGGGCTTTCTCGTCAGCCTGCTGAACAACGCTTCGGCAGGTGAGTATGCGGCATTTGCGATCATTATGGCGGATGCGACCTATCTGGAGGTTGCAGTCATTACCCTGATCGCCAATGCACGCTATCTGCTGATGAGCTGTGCCTTGGCGCAGCGCTTTGCACCGGAGACCCCCTTCTGGCATCGGCTGCTCATCGGTTATGATGTGACCGATGAATTGTTTGGCATCACGATCGCCCGTCCGGGTCATCTGAACCCTTACTACACCTACGGTGCGATCTTACTGGCTGCGCCGGCTTGGGCAACTGGAACGGCACTGGGCATCATCGCGGGAAACCTGCTGCCGCTGCGGGCGGTCAGTGCACTGAGCGTGGCGCTGTACGGGATGTTCCTTGCGATCATCATTCCGCCGGCACGCAAGGATAAGGTCGTTGCGGTGCTGGTCGCGGTCAGCTTTGCACTCAGCTTTGCGTGCAACTATCTCCCGGTCATCTCGACCCTTTCGGAGGGAACCCGTACCATTCTGCTGACGGTCCTGATCGCCAGCGCAGCCGCGATCCTCTTCCCGCGGAAAGAACAGGAGGCAGAACATGACGCATAATCACTACGTTTATATTGCGGTCATGGCGCTGGTGTCCTACACCATCCGTATTCTGCCGCTGACCCTCATCCGCAAACCCATCAAAAACCAGTTCATCCAGTCCTTTTTGTACTATGTGCCGTATGTGACCTTGGCGGTCATGACCTTTCCTGCCATCGTCAATGCGACCCAAAGCCCGGCGGCTGGTGCCGTTGCACTGATCATCGGCATTGCGGCGGCGTGGTTTGGAGCAAGTCTATTTCAGGTCTCGGTCGCTTGTTGCGCGGTGGTATTTGTGCTGGAATTCTTCCTCTAAAGACCAAAAAGCCCGGAGTCTTTCCGTTTCAGAAAAGATTCCGGGCTTTTTTCTGTGGAAGGGAAACTTATTCATGCAGCGCACGCTCAAGTTCCAGATGCTCTTTCTTGCCGTGGATGCGCCCCAGCGCATAGCTCAAAAGGGTTGCACAAAGCAGATTCACGATCGAGCTCGTCATGCCATTCAGGATATTCGGGATGCCGATCAGCAGGTTTGCGATGCAGACCAGCTTGAGCATGGCATCAATGCGGTCGAGATGACCGAGCTTTGCATCAATACCAGAAAGCAGATCAAACGGTCCCAATTCGGTTTTGCGGCGGAAATAGATCCACTTGACCATTTGTCCGATGTACTCTGCACCGATCTCTTCCAGAAAGCTGCGGTAGTCGTTATCGTTATCCACCATCTCCATGCGGATGATATATTCGCCGGGTTCGCAGCGAACGAAGTGATAGGTACAAAAGCTGACGCTCTCCAGTGCCCAGCCCTCCATTGCCATCTCGTTGAGCCAGCGCTCTTCGTTCTCAAAGTCCCAGACCCAGATCCAGCGGTGGACGGTCTTGCGTTCTGTTACAACAGGATTCATACAGTTTCCTCCTTCAGGATGCTTTCACCATTTTGAACAAGTTGCCGCAACCGTTTCAGCTCACGTTTCAGCACCAGCAGACCATCTTCGGTCAGCTGGTATTCTTTTTTTCGGCTCCCACTTTCGACCGGGAGCATCCGGATCCAGCCCTTTTCAGACAGGGAATTCAGTGCACCATAGAGCGTTCCCGCGCCAAGGTGTACCCGCCCTCCGGAAAGCTGTTCCGTCTGCTGCATGATGCCATAGCCATGCTGTGGATGATAGAGAGAAAGCAGAATATAGTAGGTGGATTCGGTCAGTGCAAGGTTTTCCAAAAAAGAACCTCCTTTACTCCATCGGCATCTGTTGTATCGCGCTCCGATATATCGCAGCACAACTATATCACTTAACGATATAGTTGTCAAGCGGCTCTGATGAAAAAGAATGCCTCTGGGTCAAAAAACCCCTGTGCCCGCTCCAGGGTCTTTATGGAAAAGCAATGGAGAACAGAAAAATATTTTGTGCAAATTTCATAGTTTTCTTAATGCTATTTTGGTGGTATAATGAAAACATAAAATTCTGCATTTCAGGAGGACTACATGGCAGAAAAGAACATCGAGCTGGACAGCGTAGAGCTTGCGGCGGCCGTTTTTGGCAACTGTGACCGCAATATCCGTCTGCTGGAAAAAGAATTTTCGGTCACGGCGGTCTGCCGCGGCACACAGCTCCGGCTTTCCGGTGAAGCTGAAAATGTGGCTGCTGCGAACCGTGCAATCGAGGGTATGCTTCTCCTGATCGAGAACCATACCCCGCTGGAGGATCAGACCGTCAGCTACTGCATGAGTCTTGCGCACGATGGTGCCGAAAAGCGTGTCCGGGAGTTGACCGAGGACTTTGTGACCGTGACGGTCAAGGGCCGCCCGATCCGCCCCAAGACTCTGGGTCAGAAGGAATATCTCAACGCAATCCGCTCCAATGCGATCACCTTTGGTGTCGGTCCTGCCGGTACCGGCAAGACTTATCTTGCGGTGGCCATGGCGGTCAAGGCATTCAAGGCAAAGGATGTCTCCCGTATCATCCTGACCCGCCCTGCGGTGGAAGCAGGTGAAAAGCTCGGTTTCCTTCCGGGCGACCTGCAGCAGAAGGTCGACCCCTATCTGCGCCCGCTGTACGATGGTCTGTTCGATATGCTGGGAGCCGAGACCTACGAGCGTCTGGTAGAAAAGCAGATCATTGAAGTTGCGCCGCTTGCCTATATGCGCGGCCGCACATTGGATGATTCTTTTATCATTCTGGATGAAGCGCAGAACACGACACCGGAACAGATGAAGATGTTCCTGACCCGTATGGGTGTAGGCTCCAAGGTCGTTGTAACGGGTGACGTGACCCAGATCGATCTGCCGGAACGGACAAAGAGCGGCCTTGTGGATGCGCTCAAGGTTCTGAAGGGTGTCGGAGGCATCGCACAGTGCTACTTCACCGAAAAAGACGTTGTGCGTCATCGTCTGGTGCAGGAGATCATCAAAGCGTATGAAAAGGCTGACCACCCGGAAAAGGGCTGAGCCAGCCATCTCCAAAACAGGAATGGAATCAAAGAGAGGAGCGTACCGATATGTCCAATAAAGTTTTGATCACCAATTCTCAGAAAGCCGTCAAGATCCCGTCCGGTCTTCGCATTCTGATCCGCCGCGCCTGCAATGCTGTGCTGGAGTACGAGCACTTTGCCTACCCGGCAGAGATCAGCGTGACCTTTGTGGACAACGCAGCCATTGCAGAACTGAACAACCAGTACCGTAACAAGCCCATGCCCACCGATGTCCTGAGCTTCCCTCTGGGTCAGGACGGTGAGTATGATATCGACGAAAACAACGGCTGCCGGATGCTGGGCGATATCGTTATCAGCATGGAGCGTGCCATGGAGCAGGCCAGTCTGTACGGGCATCCGCTGCAGCGCGAGGTCGCGTTCCTGACGGTTCACTCGATGCTGCATCTGCTGGGCTATGACCACGAAAACGGCGGTCTGGAAGCCGTGCGTATGCGCGAGAAGGAAGAAGCAGTTCTGATCCAGCTCGGTCTGCCGCGCACCGTCAGCTATACCGAATAAAAACATCTGCTTGAAATAGGAGTATCATTTTGAGTAATACGACACCCATTCAGGGTCACTACGACACCTCCTCGGTCTTTGTTGCCGTGATCGGCCGCCCCAATGTGGGCAAATCCAGCCTGACCAACCTTCTGGTGGGCGAAAAGGTCGCGATCGTCACTTCAAAGCCTCAGACCACCCGTACCCGCATCACCGGCGTGATCACGCACGGCCCGTTGCAGTATGTTCTGCTGGATACCCCCGGTGTCCATAAGGCACGCAACAAGCTGGGCAAGCGGATGGACAAAACGGCAAGCGATTCCATTGCAGACGTGGATGTTTCCATGATGCTGTTTGAGCCGTATGGTGCGTTGAATGAGTCCGAGATGATGCTGGTCGAGGCGCTCCAGCACAGCGGCGGGCCTGCGATCGCAGTCATCAACAAGACCGACCTCGTCAAGGACCCGGCGGATCTGGAAGCCCGCAAGGAAGAGCTGAAGGCTCTGGGGATCTTTGACGATATCTATACCATCAGCGTGCGGGAGGAAAACGGCTGTGAAGTGCTGTTCGATGCTCTGAGCCGCTACGCTGTGGAAGGCCCGCATTATTTTGATGACGATGCCTATACCGATATGCCGGAAAAAGAGCTTGTCGCAGAGCTGATCCGTGAAAAGGCGCTTTTGTACATGCGCGACGAGATCCCGCACGGCATCGCAGTTGTTGTGGAGCGCTTTAAGGAGCGCCCGGATACGGACCTGATCGACATTGATGTGAACATCTATTGCGAGCGTGACAGCCACAAAGGCATGGTCATCGGCAAGGGCGGTGCAATGCTGAAAAAGATCGCCAGCGCCGCACGTCTGGACTGTGAGGAGTTCCTTGGCTGCCGTGTCAATCTGCAATGCTGGGTCAAGGTCAAATCTGACTGGCGTGACAACGAATTCATGCTCAACAACTTTGGTTTTAAGCAGAATCAAACTCGCTGAGAGCGTCAAAGCCGGACAGATTTTCCTCGGATAGGGTGTTATGCTCAGGATGATACTAGTCCTGAGCGCACCAAAGAGGGGAGATAGGGTCTATGGACGCACAAGCCATCTGGCAGGAGTTTGCCTGCACGGGAAACATCCTCCGGTATCTCGATTACAAACAACAACAGCAGCCGGAACAGCCTCCGGCAAGGGAAACGGAGCATGGAAACCTTTGTGACAACGGGTCTTGTCTTAAAGGAGACCCGCTATAAAGAATCGGATCGGATCCTGACCATTCTCACCCCGGGATATGGCGTGATCTCAGCGTCTGCTCAGAGCAGCATGCGGCTGAAAAGTAAATTGTTCAGTGCATGCGGGCTGTTCTGCTACTCTGAATTCACCCTCGTTCCGGGGCGTAATATGTACACGATCCGAGAAGCATCGGTCAAGAATGTCTTTCACGGCATCTCTTCCTCGATCGAAGGCATGAGCCTTGCGATGTATCTGGCAGAAATGGCAGCTGCGCTTTCTCCGACCGGGCAGGAAGCGGAGCATGAGCTGCGGCTTTTGCTCAACTGTCTTTATACTATCAGTGAGGGCAAGACCGATCTGCGTGTCGTTAAGATGGTGTTCGAGCTGCGCACGATGAGCGAATGCGGCTTTATGCCGCAGCTGGTGTACTGCCGGGACTGCAATGCTTACGATGGCGAGAGTTTTTATCTGGATGTGCAGGAAGGGCATCTGCTTTGTGCAGACTGTGCCGCCCGTGCAGGGAAGACCTGCAATCTGGACAAAGGTGCGCTTTATGCATTGCGCCACATCTGTCTTGTAGACGATAAAAAAATATTTGCATTCAAAATCTCTGTGGGCAGCCTTGCAAAGCTGTCGGCGGCGGTGGAGCGCTATGCGCTGATCCATCTGGACAAGCCGCTGAAAAGCTACGATTTCTTGAAGACCGTGCTGCCCTGAATAAAAGGAACCTCTATGGAAACAAGTTACTTAAAAACTCTGGAACTGGACAAGATCATTGCACGCGCGGCAGATGGCTGCGTCTGTAAGGAAGCGCGCGAAAAGCTGCTTGCCGTGGAACCTCAGTGTGACCCGGATGAAGTACGCTATGCACTGGAGCAGACCGATGCAATCAACACACTGCTGATCAAAAACGGTTCGCCCCGGTTCGGCGGGGTAGAAGGGGTACGCCAGCTCGCCATCCGTGCGGTAAAGGGCGGTGTGCTCTCGATGGGCGAACTGCTGATGGTGGCAGGTGCACTGCGCAACTTCCAGAACCTCTCCCACTGGTATGGCTCCAGCGAGCATGATGCGCTGCCAACGGATGATCTGTTCTATGCACTGGCTCCTCAGCCGGGTCTGGAACAGCAGATCTCCAGCGCGATCCTTGCGCCGGATAAGATGGCAGATACGGCATCGCATACCCTGAACGATTTGCGCAAGAAGATCCGCGCGACCGAAAACAGCATCCGCGACCGGCTGGAAAGCATGGTCCGCAATATGGATACTTCCAAATATCTGCAGGAGAGCGTCGTCTCGATGCGAAACGGGCGCTATGTCGTTCCGGTCAAGAGCGAGTATCGCGGTGAAGTGAGCGGTATCATCCACGATGTCTCCTCAACGGGCGCGACCGTGTTCGTGGAGCCGCAGGCTGTTGTGGAAGCCAATGCCCGCATCCTGCAATACCGCGCACAGGAAGCACAGGAGATCGAACGTATCCTGATTGCCTTTACTGCACAGGTGGCTGCGATCGAGCCGCAGTTCCAATACAGCTATCAGGCAATGCTGGATATCGACGTTCTTCTGGCAAAGGCGCGGCTTGCGGTTGAATTGAAAGCGTTCAAGCCTACCGTTCGTCCGGATAGTACCTTCTCACTGATCCGGGCACGCCACCCGCTGATCGACCCTAAAAAATGTGTGCCGGTCAATATCGCATTGGGTGAGGAATATGACGCACTGATCATCACCGGCCCCAATACCGGCGGTAAGACCGTTACCCTGAAAACAGCCGGTCTGCTGTGTGCAATGGCACAGTGCGGATTCCTGATCCCGGCGGATGAACGCAGCGAGATCTGCGTGTTCGATGAATTTCTGGTGGATATCGGCGATGAGCAGAGCATCGAGCAGAGCCTTTCGACCTTCTCCGGCCACATGAAGAAGATCACTGGTATTCTGGAGCTGGCAATGCCGCGCACGCTTGTTCTGCTGGATGAGCTGGGCGCAGGCACTGACCCTGCTGAGGGTGCGGCACTGGCCGTTGCCATCATCGAAGAACTGCGCCGCAGGGGAGTGCGCCTGATGGCAACGACTCACTATGCGGAGCTGAAGGTCTTCGCACTGGAAACGCCGGGGGTCGTCAATGCAAGCTGTGAGTTTGATCTGGAGACATTGCGCCCGACCTACAAGCTGAGCGTTGGTGTTCCGGGTAAATCCAACGCATTCCTCATCAGTGAAAAGCTTGGCATCCCCAGTCGTGTGATCGAAGCAGCACAACAGCATCTTTCAGCGGAAGATAAGCGTCTGGATGCAGTTCTGGGTCAGCTGGATGATCTCAAGCTCCAGCTCAAGGAAAGCCAGGACGAAGTGGAAGCGTTGAAAAACGAAGCTGCTGACCAGCTGGAAGCCGCCCGGAAAAAGCGGGACGAGTTGATCCGTCAGGGCGAAAACGAGCTGGAAGCCGCCCGTGCCAAGGCGCGCACGCTGGCACAGCAGGTGGAAAGTCAGGCGTATGCGCTGACCGATGAGCTACGCCAGCTCCAGAAAGACGAACGCTTGAGCGCACAGCAGAAGGCTCTGCGTGCCCGTGAGATCGCCAAGAAGGAATCTGAGAAGCTGCTGATCGGCGGCGATGCTGTTCATAACCCGGTCAAGGAGTTCGTTCCGCTCAAAGAAGTCAAGATCGGGCAGGAGGTCTGCATTGCAGAGATGGATCAGCTGGCAACGGTTCTGGCTCTGCCGGACAAAAACGGCGATGTGCTGCTTCGTGCTGGTATCATCAAAACGAAAGTTCCGCTTAAGGGTCTCAAACAGCCCGAAAAGCTCGTAAAGCAGGCGAAGCCGCAGAGCAAGGCACAGCAGCGCTACTCCCGTCTGACCGGCGACGCAAACCGACCCAACGGTAAGGTAGAGCGTGTGCAGCGCACCGCAAAGATGGAATGCAATCTTCTGGGGCTTACGGTGGATGAAGCGATCTCAGAGGTCGATTCCTTTATGGATCGCGCCATCCTGAACGGGCAGAACATGGTCTATCTGATCCACGGCAACGGAACCGGTGCTCTGCGTGCCGGTATCCACAAGCATTTGCGCGGCTGCCGTGTCGTCAAGAGCTTCCGTCTGGGTGGCTATGGCGAAGGACAGAGCGGTGTAACTGTGGTAGAATTGAAATAATGACCAAAGACCATCCGGTGGAAACTGGATGGTCTTTTCACTTGCAAGTTTCTGTGCAAGCATGTTATACTCGTGATGCTTGATCATTACAACACAGGAAGTTTATCGAATTATGGCACAACGTGTACAAAAACGATCCTATAAAAGGCATCGCCGCAAAAAGAAGCATCCGCTCCGGAAGCTGTTGCTCATCTGTCTGCTTCTGATGGGTGCTCTGGCAGTTTGGACATTTCTTATTTTGTACGATCTTTCGATCGAAACGACTGAGCGGGAACCCGTATCGCAAACCCGTGGGGAATACCGCCCATCGGTCGGGGAACCGCCCTATCGGGTCGCTATCGACGCAGGGCATGGTGGCACAGATCCGGGCGCAAGGGGAGTTATCGAAGAAAAAGAGATGACCGCAACGACCGCAAGAGAGCTCTGGTATTGGCTGGAACAGGACCCGAATTACATCCCACTCAAGACCCGTGAAACGGCAGCGGACACCGCGACCCCTGCACAGCGTGCGGAGGCAGCATCGGCGCAGGAACCACAGCTATTTCTTTCCATTCACGGCAACTCGGCACCGAGCGGAGCACAGGCATCCGGGTTTGAATGTTATCCGACCGTTCCGGGGCGTACATGGCATTCTGAAAGCCTTTACTTTGCAAGGCTGCTTGCGGATGGAATGCAGACCCTTGGCGCATCGCTGCGTGGATACGGGGGAGTCCGATACCTTTATTATCTGGAAAACGACCAAAAGCAACTGGTGGAGATCACACACGCCGAAGTGCGCACAGAAAGGAGCTTTACCGTCTTGGAGGACATTGATTGTCCGGCAGTTCTGGTAGAGCAGTGCTTTGTAACAAACGAGGAAGATGTGGAGCGCTTTGGCAGCGAGCGCGGCTGTAAGGAAGTTGCACGCGTATATTACGAAGCGATTTGCAGCTATTTTGGAACAGAGCCTTTGGAAGTGTTGGTATTGACGAAAAGCATCTTTGAGTGAGCGGAAACTTTTTGGAATCCTGTTTTTCGTTGATTTTTGGGGAAGTGCGCTGAAGCGATCCAGAAAAGAAAAATCCTAAAAACAGAAAAAACCGTCCTTGAGACCTTGACGCAATGAAAACGCAGAGGGAAAGGACGTTTTTTTGATAACGCCTATTTCGTATAATGCGCGTTATGCGAAATAAAGGGGAGTGAAAAACTCGGTTTTCCCATTTTTGGGTCTTTTAAGCGTCCTGCGCCGAATCATGACCGTTTTTGGGATCATCGAGCTTTTTGCTTTTTGTTGTTTGATTTTTGGTTGCTTGCAGATTTTTCTGCACAGTGATGATTCAGATCGTTCTTCTGATTCTTTTGACGTTGACACTTACACCTGCTTTGATCCGTTGATAACTGGTCGCATCCAAGGATTCGCTTTGAGTCCACATTTGCTTATCGTTCCTGACACGGATCTTATAACTCCCAAATTCTTTATGATGTAGACTCGTTTTATCGGACGCTTATATGAATCGCGCTGTACCGTGATTTTGCCACTTATGGACATTCTATGGATGTTTCCTGAAGATCTGTCGCTATGCTCGTCAAACGCATATTCTGGCATCCGAAACGGTGTGATCACAGCTCTTCCGAATGATTCTGCGATAAATCGTTGTTTATCATATCAGAGATGTCTGCGCAGATGCCCTCCGGAGAAGCCTCTTTTGCTGCTTCAAAAAGCTCCTGCTGAGAAAGTGACTCGTCTGGAGCGGATACAGCTTCCCCACTCTCCCCTGTTACACGCCCTGTTGTATCCAAGGGCGCTCTGGGAGATGTGACCTTGCCCAGAGGATTTTCTTCGATCGCGGCACGCACCTGAAATTCTTGTAGGTGCGTATAAATCTGCGTTGTACCAACGCTGCTGTGGCCCAAAAGCTGCTTTAAAGTCAGGATATCCACGTTTCCGGTCTGATACATCAGGGTCGCCGCTGTATGACGGAGCTTATGGGTCGAAAAGCCTTTTAATCCTGCCGCTTTCATCGCACCCGTCACAAGCTGTTCCACCCTGCGGTTTGAGATGCGGTCTTTGCGCCGCCGGGTCACAAAGACCGCTTTTTCCGTAGGCAGAAGCCCTTCCATCGTATTGCGCTTGTTCAGGTAGAGCTGCAACGCCTCGATACAGGCATCGTTCAGATAGACCATCCGTTCCTTATGTCCTTTACCGAACAAACGGATCTGACGATGTTCCAGATCAATATCGCCTACGTTCATTCCCACAAGCTCCGAAAGACGCATTCCACAGTTCAAAAACAATACGACCATGCAGTAGTCTCTCTCTGGGAAATCACTTTGATACTGAGTGCTTTCCAGTAGCTCGACCGACTGTTCTTCAGTCAGATATTTGGGCAGGACTTTATCCTGCTTGGGCGGGTGGATCGCAGCGGTCGGGTCATATTCCAACCGGTTGACCTGATTGACCAGATAATCATAAAACCCATGCAGACTGGCAAGCCGCCGGGCGGTGGAAGACTTTTTGTTGCCACAGGAGCTGCTCAAAAAATATAGGAACTCATAGATATCCTCTTTTGTAATGCTTCCCCAGAATGCCGTATCCAAGCCTTTGGGGTCGATCTCTTTCAGTTCCAGATCCTCTGCAACAAGCCTGCGGCGCTGCTTCATAAAACGGCTGAAGGTACGCAGGTCGCAATAGTAGCTGAACGCAGTGTTCGCGCTTTTGCCTGCGATCACCTCCAGATACCGCACGTATTCTACGATATCCGGCGAAGCATCCTCAAAGGGTTTATGCTTTCCGGGGTTCTTTGTGTCCAGATAAATCGACATACTTCCCTCTTATAAACGATCCGATTTCAGTGCATTGATCGCATCGGAGATATAAGCCGCACCGATCAGCTTCATCCCCGGATAATCTGCCGGGTTCAGGTGGCTCAGACTGTGCTTCGGCACAACGGCGCGTTCAAAGCCGATGCGTTCTGCTTCGTGCAGACGCTGTTCCAGATTCGGCACGCTGCGGATCTCGCCACCCAAGCCGACCTCGCCGACCGCAATCAGCTTATCACTGATCGGGCGATCCAGCAGCGAGGACACCATACACAGGCAGACCGACAGATCACAGGCAGTATCCCGCAGCGCAATGCCTCCAACGATGTTGATATAAACATCCAGATTTCCAAAAAAATACCCTGCGCGTTTTTCCAGCACAGCGATCAACAAGTTCATACGGTTATAGTCGTATCCGCTGCAAGCGCGCCGCGCCGCCGGAAAATTCGTCTTGGTAGCAAGCGCCTGGATCTCGCTCAGGATGGGGCGGCTGCCCTCCATCGTACAGGCAACACAGTTGCCAGAGACACCCAGTGGGCGACCTTCTAACAACATCTGAGACGGGTTTTCGATCTCTGCCAGACCTTGCCCGGTCATATCGAACATTCCCAGTTCGTTGGTCGAGCCATAGCGGTTCTTTGCCGCACGCAGGATGCGGTACGGGAGCATTTTGTCTCCCTCAAAGTAAAGAACTGTATCCACGATATGCTCCATGACCTTGGGACCCGCAATGGCACCGTCTTTGTTGACATGCCCCACAATGAACATCGGGATCTCCTGCTTTTTGGCAACCGCAAGCAGACGTGCTGCACTCTCCTTCACCTGACTGACCGTACCGGACGAAGACGCAATGTCCATACAGCGCATCGTCTGGATCGAGTCGATAACGACAAGATCCGGCTTTTCCTTTTCGATCAGACCGCAGATCTCGTCTACATCATTCTCTGCGGCAAGGAAGATATTATCCTGCGGGACCTTCAGGCGCGCCGCACGCAGCTTGACCTGCCGCACTGATTCTTCACCGGTGATATAC
>CAZUDU010000012.1:0-23129 GCA_964619455.1 uncultured Faecalibacterium sp. | reverse complement strand
TTGTCCGGGCTGACCGTTGCGCCCATGTGGGTGATCTGCTCCGGCAGAAAGCTCATGGCATAGCGCACCATCTTCTGCTGCAAGCCGTTGCCGCGCCAGTCCGGGTGGACGACCGCACTGTTGCCGTTTGCCCAGTGATCCCACTCGCTCTGCGGCACCCCCAGAAACGCCGCATAATTGTGCGGATCCTGCCCGCAGAAGTGGATGACCACATAGCCGCCCAGCCGCTCGCCCTGCCATGCGCCGACCGCGATGCCCTCCCGGATGTCCTTTGCGATGCTTGCCAGATCATCGGTCACGAACTGCTCCGGGTGCTGCATCCCGGCGTGCACCTCGTTCTGCAATGCAAACAGCAGCGGCGCCTGCTCCGGCGTGCAGCGGCGCAGCTCAATGCGCTCATTCGCAGCCTTGCCGCACACCTTTTGTAAAAGTATCTCCATTTGTTCCAATCCTTCCAAAATAAAATCATACTTCCCGAACGATTCCAGTATAAATGCCGCTTTTCTAAAAGTCAATTTATTGATATAATAAATAAAACGACCTTTTTCTCCCCGGGGGAACAGGGTCAGTCCCGGCGGGGCAAGCCCGCCATAAAACGGAGGATACAAAGCATGAAAGAATCCGCACTTGCCGCTTCCAGTCGTCTGGGCGGCACCGTTATCAGCGACCGGGTGGTCGCCAATCTTCTGGAAGAGATGCGCAGCGGCCGTTACGCCGCCGTTGACCGCCTGCCTGCCGAGGTGGATCTTGCCGCCGAGATGGGGGTCAGCCGCACCGTGATCCGTGACGCACTGAGCGAGATGGAGCGCGCCGGCTATGTGGAGCGTGTGCGCGGCATCGGCACGGTGATCAACCGCACGGTGCTCGGCCTGCGCAGCCGCCTGGATCAGAAGCTGGAGTACTACCCGCTCATCCGGAGCTTTGGCAGCTATCCCCACGCGGATGGCATTCAGGTATTCTCCATCCGTGCGGGGGAGGATCTTGCGCATGACCTGGAGATCAACCCCGGTGACGAGGTGATCTGCATCAAAAAGCGCATCCTTGCCGACACCACCCCTGTCATTTACTCGATCAACTATCTGCCGCGCAGCCTGTTCGGCAGCCGCGACCACAGCCGCATCGACCTGACCGGCAGCGTGTTCGAGGTGCTGGAGCGGGAGTGCCACCAGCAGATCTCCTCCAACGTAGCACACCTCAAGGCAAGCTGCGGCGATGAGACCATCCGTTCCGCAATGCGCCTTGCCCCCGGCGAGGCAATGCTGCTGCTGGACGAGATCTGCTACAACCGCCTGTGCCGCCCGGTGATGCGCTCGCTGAGCTACTACACCAATTTCTTTGACTTCTCCATTCTTCGCAAGCTGCTCTGATCGTTTCTATTTGAGGGAGGTAGATTTACCATGCGTCATCTGATCGATCCTTTGGATTTTTCTCAGGAGGAAATTTCCCGGTTGCTGGACCTTGCCGACCGGATCTGTGCCGATCCTGCCGCTTATCAGGAGGTCGCTGCGCACAAAAAACTCGCCACCCTGTTCTATGAGCCGTCCACCCGTACCCGCCTGTCCTTTGAGTCCGCCATGCTGAACCTTGGCGGCCATGTGCTGGGTTTCCCCAGCGAGAACGTCTCCAGCGCCGCCAAGGGCGAGAGCGTTGCCGACACCATCCGGGTCATCTCCTGCTATGCAGACATCGCCGCAATGCGCCACCCCAAGGAGGGCGCGCCCCTGCGTGCCAGCCGCTACTCCCGCATCCCGGTGATCAACGCCGGCGATGGCGGCCACCAGCACCCCACCCAGACCCTGACCGACCTGATGACCATCCGCCGCCGCAAGGGTCGCCTGAACGATCTGACCATCGGCCTGTGCGGCGACCTGAAGTTCGGCCGCACCGTGCACTCGCTCATCAAGACGATGGCACGCTGCGAGAACATCCGCTTCGTGCTCATCAGCCCGGAAGAGCTGCGCGTGCCGGACTACATCATCACCGATGTGCTGGAAGCGAACGGCATCGAGTACAAGGAGACCCGCAGTCTGGAAGAATCCATGCCGGAGCTGGATATCCTGTACATGACCCGCGTGCAGAAAGAGCGCTTCTTCAACGAGGAAGACTACATCCGCCTGAAGAACAGCTATATCCTGACCAAAGACAAGATGGATCTGGCAAAGCCCGACATGGCAGTGCTGCACCCCCTGCCCCGCGTGAACGAGATCGCCCTGAGCGTGGACGATGACCCCCGCGCCGCTTACTTTGAGCAGGTGCAGAACGGCGTTTACGTCCGCATGGCACTCATCATGACCTTGCTGGGGCTGCAGGACCCCAAGACCGCAAAGGAGGGCAACTGATATGCTGAACATCGACGAGATCCAGAACGGCATCGTGATCGACCACATCAAGGCAGGCACCGCTATCGGTCTGCTGGACCTGCTGGGCATCAACGCCAACCGCACCGCACAGGTCGCACTGATCCAGAACGCCCGCAGCCACAAGACCTCCAACGGCCGCAAGGATATGATCAAGATCGAGGGCGACTACTCCTGGCTGAACCTGGATATGCTTGCCTACCTTGACCCCAACATCAGCGTGACTGTCATCCAGAACGGCAAGGCTGTCCGCAAGGAAAAGCCGCTGCCGCCCAAGCGCCTGATCAACATCGTGCGCTGCCGCAATCCGCGCTGCATCTCCTCTATTGAAGAAGAATGCGATCAGATCTTTGAGCTGAGCTCCAACGGCAAATACCGCTGCATCTACTGCGAGCAGGAGCTGCAGGTCAAGCCGGAATAATCAACTTTAAAACAAAACAGGCGGCGTCCCCACCGGAAAGACCCGGAGGAGACGCCGCCTGATTTTTTTGCAAAGAAAAGCGGGACCCTCAACAACGCAGATGTTCCAGCTTTTTGGGGTGCATCGCTCCCACACAATGCATCCCCGCCAAAATTACGACGTTTTGGAGCCGACTCTATCAACAGCAATCCCCAGATCGCTGCCAAGAGCCCCGCCACCTACCGCCCGATCCGACTCAAAGCGGCAGTGCAAAGGCCCAAAGCCGCTTACACGCACCGCAGCTTTTTTCATCGCAGAAAGTCTGACTGTAGAGGGTGCATCCTCTGACCGCATATCATCCTGCCTGCACGAGAGATAGGAAACCTTTACTTTATTAGTATAGCATGCTTTGGTTCCATTTTCCGTCAAAATGTCATATTTTGCGGGTCTCATTGTCATATTTTGCAGTCGGGACCGAGCAGGTAAAGCGGAACCAGCGATCCCTGCAGCTCAGAGCATATTCTCCGCCGTAGCGCTCCAGCGCTTCTTTTGCATTGGCAAGCCCCATGCCGTGTCCGGGATCCTTCTTGGTCGAGCGCGGGAGCTTGCCCTCTTCCAGCGGGACATCCTCTTTGACACGGTTGCGTACCGAGAGGAGGAACTCTCCGTTCACCTCGCGCGCACGCATGTAGACCTCTGCCGGTTCTGCCTCGGACGCGGCGCGCAGAGCATTATCCAGAATATTAGACACCAGGATAACAAGATCCGTTCCGCTGAACGGCAGACCCTTCAGGTCGCACAGATCAAAAAACAGTTTGACTCCCAGCACGCTTGCCTGCTCATACTTTTTGCTCAGCAGAGAATCCAGCAACGGGTTGTGGGTGTTCATAATGGTCGTGCCTGCCGCGACCGTCTTGCTCACGCTGGCGATATACTCCCGCGCGCCGTTCAGATCCTGCTGCTCCAGCAATACGCTCAGCGCGCCCATGTGGTTGGTGAACTCATGGGTCAGCCGCCGCTGCATCGTGTAGGAGTCCAGCAATGCCGCCGCACGCTCCGCTTCCAGTTCTGCGTGGAAGGATGCCGCCCGCCGCTGCACGACCTGCTCATTGAACATGACCATCGTCCAGATATGCACCAGAACCGCTATCGTAAAGCCCGGCATCAGGAACAGATACAACGGAGTTGCTGCACTATCCTGATCTGCGTCAAGCATCAATATGATATTCAGCACCACGATCACAGCCGGAAAAAAAGTCATCGCCATTGCCTGAATCGGCTCCAGTGCACTTTCCTGCGTCCAACGGCGCACACAATACGATCCACAAATACCTACGAACAGATTTGCTCCTGCCATGATGAGTTGGAGGCTAAACAGTAAGGCGACATCCCGCATCGCACGACCCGTCATCCATGAGTAGATGCAGCGGACCGTATTCTGGACCAGCAGTGCGATCACGCCTCCGATCAGGCTGGAAACAAACCGCTTATTCCATTCTCCCTCAAACAGAAGCGAGGATGCAAAGAGGAACAGCATGCTCAGCCAGACCGCCCCCATGCTGAAGAACTGGATATTCAGCTCGACCGAAAGCACAAAGCAGCCTATCAGAAGCACGGTCGCCCAAAGCAGCGGTCTGCGCACCCGCACCTTGCCCATATACGCCCAATGAATCTGAACAAAGGCGACCCATTGGATCATGCAGACGATGTGTCCCATCAGATAATGGATATCCCACTTATTCATCGCTGAACTGTCCCCTCCAATCCAGATACGCACTGCGGATAGCGGCATAGTTCATGCGGCTCACGCTCAGCTCTACCCCGTTGCTCAGCTCCACCTTGTAGTTGCGGATGCGGCGGATGTACTTCATGTTGACTACATCACTGCGCCCCACCTGCAAAAAGCCATTCTGGAACAGCATCGGCGGCAGCTCTGCCAGCTTGCCGTAGTAAGTGCACAGCGGCTCGTTTTCAATGTCGCCATAGACGTTGATCTGCCGCAGTGAGCTTTCCAGGTAATAGATCTGGTCCAGCGGGATCTCATGTGTTTCCCGGTTATAGTGCACCGTCAGCGTTTTGCTGTGATCCGTCAGCACCGCGATCACATCATCCAGACAGCCCGGCAACAGCTTGGGGACATCCCGTTTGAGGATATAGCGGTAGGCATTGACCGTATAGCCCTGCGGCGCAAACTCCAGATACGCCGACAGATAGACCAGCATCATCTTCGGGTTCTTCTGCTTGAGACGGCGCCCCAGATCGATGCCGTCCATCCCCGGCATGTCGCCGTCCAGAAACGCCACCTGATATTTTTCCAGCTCCGGGGTCTCCAATGCCTGCGCGCCGCTCGTGCAGACTGCCGCCGAGACCCGGATCTCTCTTGCGGTAAAGTAGTCCCATACATAGTCTGCGATCCTTGCGCCGAACGCCGCATCGTCGTCACAGATCAGAATGTACATCTCATTTCCTCCTCAACTGCACAAAGGCTCCCCTTTGCAGAGGAGCCTTTGGTCATGCTTTATACAAAAAACTTGTCGTAGATGCCGAACGCGAAGATGAACACCACGATCAGCGGGAGCACATAGGTCAGGTAGCCGCGCATCCAGTCGTGCACCTTCAAGCCGGAACCGGTATTGACCTCTTTTTTGTAGTTGTCCCAGCCCCATCCATAGCGGGAAACACAGAACATCAGGTAGACCAGCGAGCCAAGCGGCAGGAACAGGTTGCTGACGAGGAAATCCTCGAAGTCGAGCACAGCGCCGCCAAAAATCGCAAAACCGTCCCATGCCCACACATTATAGCCCAGCACACAGGGCATGGACAGCAGGATGATGAGCACCATGTTGATCAGGCTGGACTTTTTGCGATCCATGCCGGTCAGCTCCATACCGCAGCAGATGATGTTCTCGAACACCGTCAGCACGGTGGACAGCGCCGCAAATGCCATGAACAGGAAGAACAGACTGCCCCACAGCCGCCCCATTGCCATGTTGGCAAAGATGTTGGGCAGGGTGATAAAGATCAGGCTGGGGCCGCTGGTCTGATCCACGCCGTAGGTGAAGCATGCCGGGAAGATGATCAGACCGGAAGTGATCGCAACAAAGGTATCCAGCACGACAACGCGCACCGACTCGCCCAGCAGCGAATGATCCTTGCCGATGTAGCTGCCAAAGATTGCCATTGCGCCCACACCCAGGCTCAGGGTGAAGAATGCCTGGTTCATGGCGCTGACCAGCGTATTGATGATACCAGTTTCCTTCATACGGCCAAAATCCGGGATGAGATAGAAGCTCAGACCCTCTTTTGCGCCGGGCATGAAGAAGCTGTTGATCGCCAGCACCACCATGATGGCGAGCAGAGCGATCATCATCACTTTGGTCACACGCTCCAGACCGTTCTGCAAGCCTCTTGCACAGACAAAGATACAGCCGACCACGACCACGATCATCCAGAACGCCATAACGAACGGATCTGCCAGCATCTCGGTGAATTTACCCGCGATCTGATCCGCATTCAGCCCGGACAGCTTTCCGGTCGCGGTCATGTAGAAGTAGTGCAGCATCCAGCCTGCCACGGTGGTGTAGAACATCATCAGCAGGTAGCAGCCGATGAGGGTAAGGTAGCCGTGGATGTGCCACTTCTGCCCCGGTTTTTCCAGCGCCTGATAGGCACGCACCGGGCTTTTGCGGCTGGCGCGGCCTACCGCAAACTCCATGCTCAGAATGGGCAGACCCAAAATGACCAGAAATACGAGGTAGCACAGCACGAATGCGCCGCCGCCGCCCTGACCGGCAATGTAGGGGAACTTCCACACGTTGCCAATGCCGATCGCACAACCGGCAGAGAGCAGGATGAATCCCAAGCGGGATTTTAGGGTTTCTCTTTCCATGATCCTTATAACTCCTTGTCTTTCCCTCTTGCCGATCCAAACCGACCGGCAAAAATCGTATCTTGGTCATTATATCACAAAACATTCAAAAATGCAGTCTTTTTCTGTTTTACAGCCGCAGAATGCAAATATATTCAGATATCCGCCGCATCATGCGATAAGTTTTCATGATACACACCTCTCACCGCTTCCATCCCGCTTGCGCGGGCGTGTCGCGGAGCTCTCCCAAAGGGAAAGCCAAGGATCGCGGAAGGTCCATTGTACGTTTTGGACAGTATAAAAGAGCGGCCTCACTCCTTTCCGTCTCCCCGTGCTCCTTAGCTCCCCTTTGGGGGAAGCTGGCGAGGAACAACGTGACGAGACGGAGAGGGTAAGACCGCTCCTGTTTTCAATATTTCTTTTTACTTGCGCTTCTTGTTGGAAGACGCTGCGCCATTGCTGCGGGCACGGCGCTCGGCTGCCTTGGACTGGAGCGCTGCGCTGCGGGTCTGTGCGCGGCCCTTGGCGGCAGCAGCACGCAGGCCGCTAACCTCTGCTTTGGTCAGCTCACGGTACTTACCCGGTGCCAGCATGCCCAGCTTGACAACGCCTTCTGCGTTGCGCTTCAGGCGCACCACCTGCAGACCGACCGATTCGCACATCCGGCGGATCTCGCGGTTCTTGCCTTCTTTCAGGGTCATCTCCATGACGGTACGGCCCGGCTCGTCCACTACGACGTTGATGACGCAGGGCATGGTCTTGGTGCCATCGTCCAGCACAACACCGGAGCTGAGCTTCAGGATCTGAGCCTCGTCTGCGCGGGGCTGCACGGTGACACGGTACAGCTTGGAGATGCCGCCGGACGGATGGGTAACTGCCTGTGCAAAGGCACCATCGTTGGTCATCAGCAGCAGGCCCTCACTGTCCTTGTCCAGACGGCCCACCGGATACAGGCGTGCCGGGATATCGGACACCAGATCCATGACCGTCTTTCGACCCAGCTCGTCGCTGGCGGTGGTCACATAGCCGCGGGGCTTGTACAGAGCCAGATAGTACATCTGCTGGTTCTTCTGGATATAAATACGTTCATCGTCCACATGCAGAACGTCACGGTTGGGGTCCATCTTGTCACCCACCTTTGCAGGGTGGCCGTTGATCTTGACGCGGCCCTCGGCAATGATCTGCTCTGCAGCGCGGCGGGAGCACAGCCCCTGCTCGCTCATGATTTTTTGAATACGTTCTTCTGCCATAATGTTTCTCCTTGTGCGCCTCCCGGCGCTCAAAAAGCACGCGCAAGCCCTTTGCCTGTGCGTGCCGGGTCTATATCACCACTGCGGGCAAAACGCCGCGCAGCTGCGGTATGGGTAGGTTCGGCGGGTCATTCCGCCTTGGGTTCGGCTGCCTTTTCGTCCTTTTTCAGCAGCAGGCTGACCTTGTCCACCAGTTCCGGCAGCATGGTCAGGGCGCGATCCACCGAGTTGGAGCCGTTGGACAGCTGAATAGTGCGCACACAGCCATCCTTGATGACAAGGAATGCCACCGGCTGGATGTTGACGCCTGCACCGGAGCCGCCGCCAAACAGTTCCTTGTTGGCAGCATTCTTACCGTCAAAGTCGGTGCCGCCGGACGCAAAGCCAAAGGACACCTTGGACACCGGCAGGATGGTGGTGCCGTCCTCGGTGGTGATCGGCTTGCCGATGATCGTATTGGAATCCGCCATCTGGCAGACCTTCTCCATCGTAAGGTTCATCAGGTTCTGGATCGGATGCTCAGCCATAAAACAACTCTCCTTTATCGTTCCTCAAGCAACTTCGGCTGCAAAACACAGCCAGTGTTGCATACAAGCCGGGATTTACTTTTTAGTATACCAGAATCATAGAAAAACGTCCAGCACCTTTTTGTGCCAGAATTCGTACAAAACGCGCATTGCTGCGACAACGATGAACAGTGCCTGTGCACTGATGCGGAAGGATACCCTGTCCTGCACGGCGGGCTGTTCTGCGCCAAAGTCCGGCAGGATGCGCAGCTCGTCAAATTGCAGGTAGATCACCTTGTCCAGCACACCAAGCAGCGGGTAGAGCCATGCCTGCATCTTGCCATAGCTGCGGGCAGCATCGGCGGGGTCCTCCCCCCGCACGCCAAGGCAGACCTTGATCTTTGTGATGCGCAGCGCGCCGAACACCGCACGGATCAGCTGCCCGGCGCCGCGCAGCATCGTGCAGATGATCTCCAGCGTCAGCTTTGCCTTTTTGCGCGGCGCAGTCTGCTTGGGATCCGCTTTCGGAGCAGGCTTTTTTGCAGCCTTTTTCCGCTTGCGTTCCTCACGCCAGGCACGGAGCTTCGCTTTAAAGCGTCCCCAAAGCCCTTTGGGTTCCTGCGGCGCAGCCGGAGCCGGCTGCGGGTACTGCCACACCGGGAAAGTCAGCCCCAGCGCTCCGGCACGGACGGTCAGCGTCTCGTTCTCCCAGCAGATATCCGCGCAGAAGGGGCACACCAGCAGCAGCACCGCCAGTGCCAGCACGACCAGCAGCAGGACGCCCGCCAGCTTGAGCAAAAACAGCAGGATCGACAGGATCACGCTCATGCCTTCGCCTCCTCTTCTGCGGCGTTCTCTGCACGCACCGGCGGCAGATCCGCAAGGCTGGAAAGCCCGAACACTCTTAAAAAGGTATCGGTCGTGCGGAAGCTGACCGGGCGCCCCGGCAGATCCAGCCGCCCGGCTTCTTCGATCAGCCCTTTTTCCAGCAATCCCGACACACTGGACGAAGAGTCCACGCCGCGCACCTGCTCAATGAAGGCACGCGAGACCGGCTGGTTGTAAGCGATGACAGTCAGTGTTTCCATCGCGGCAGGGCCAAGCGGCACCGCACGGCGGCTGTCCAGCACACGGCGCACACAATCTGCCCATTCGGTCTTGGTCGCAAGCTGCCAGTGGGTGTTCAGATGCAGCAGACACAGGCCGCTGTCCTCGCGGGCATAGCGAGTGCGCAGTGCTTCCAGCGCTTCCTCCACGCGGGTCTGTGGCAGCTGTGCCGCCGCCGCCAGCTTATCCGCGCCAATGGGGTCACCGCAGGCAAACAACATCGCTTCCACTGCGGCATAGATCTGTTTCTGGTTCATGGCTTCTCCTTATTTCGTCCCGGTCGGGTGCGCCGCATCGTCAGCTCTCCCTGCTCACCCAGCTCGACCCGCCCGCCGCGCACCAGCTCCAGCAGCGCCAGAAAGGTCGCCACGTTGGTGCTGCGGCTCTGGCTGCGGGAAAACAGCTGGCTCATCCTGCCCGCTGTCCCGCTCAAAAGCCGCCGCAGGATATACACCACCCGGCTGCCGACCGACACCTGCGGCGCCGCGACCAGTGGCTCGAACTGCTGCTGGGTCGGCTGGCGGCGGAGCCTGGTGCGCCCCGCAAGGGCATCCCAGCAGTCTGCCAGGAGCTGCGGCGCATGGAACAGCGCGTAGGTGTTGTCCCACTCCATTTGCAGCGGCGCGCGCACAAAGGCAGAGGTCGTCTCTGCCTTCTGGCGCAGAAGGGCTGCCATCCGGCGGCACTGATCGTACTCGATCAACTGCCCGGTCAGCTCCTGCTTCATGCGCTCGCCCTCTTCGCTGCGGGGCAGCAGCAGATAGCTTTTCATCTCGACCAGATGCGCTGCCATCTCAATGAATGCGCTGGCGCGTTCCGGGTCGGGCTGCGCCTGCTCCATCGTCCGGGTGTACTGATCGATCAGCTCAAGGATGCGGATGTTGTGCAGATCCATCTTATGTTTTGACACGAGCGCCAGCAATAATTCCAGCGGGCCGTCAAAATCCTCCAGATGGAAGGTCATCTCCTCTGCCACGGTCAGACCACCACCCCGATGCTGCTGTAATAAACTGCATAGGCGATCTTGTCGATATAGCCCGTGCCCGCACTCAGCAGATCCCAGACGGCGTTGTTCAGGTAGTACAGCGGCAGATCCAGAAAACCGCCCCAGACCGCCAGCAGCAGCACGAACATGATGTAGCGCTCATAGCGCATCAGACCAAAGTAGATGCGCTGCGGCAGCACCACCAGCAGTACCCGGCTGCCGTCCAGCGGAGGCACCGGGATCAGGTTGAACACCGCCAGACTGACGTTCATCAGTACCAGATACTGCAAAAAACGCGCCCCAAAGACGGTGATCTGGTTGACCGGTGCCCAGTAGTACATCAGTTTCCAGAGCACCATGCCGAGGTATGCCAGCAAAAGGTTCGCCACCGGCCCCGCAAGGGCGGTCAGAGCCATGCCAAGCTTCGGGTTCTTGAAATTGCGGGGGTTGGTGGAGACCGGCTTTGCCCAGCCTACACCGGCGATCACCATGCACAGCGTGCCCATCAGGTCAAAATGTGCAAACGGATTCAGCGAAAGCCGCCCTGCCCGTTTTGCCGTGGCATCGCCCAAAAGCCAGCTTGCCAGCGCGTGCCCTGCCTCGTGGAAGGGAATCGCCACCAGCGCCACCAGCGTGCGAATGAGATAATAGGTTGCCCTTGAGGTCATGTTGTTCTCCTAGATCAATGGATTTTCCGGTCAAAAATACCGGAGGTTGTTCTATTATAATACTATTTTTTCGCCCCTGAGACAAGTACCGCGCCAAAAGAATGGAATTCCTACGAGTTTTTTTCAAAAAACACTTGCTTTTTCATCGTTTATCTGCTAGAATAGTCAAGCTGATTATTTTGATTCCTTACTTCACTGCTAGGAGGTGCAAGTACCATGGCTAAATGTGAATGCTGCGGCAAGGGTGTTACCTTCGGTATCCAGGTTTCTCACTCTCATCGCCGTTCCAACCGTACTTGGAAGCCGAACGTCCGCCGTGTCAAGGCGATCGTGGACGGTTCCCCCAAGTATGTCCACGCATGCTCCCGTTGCCTGCGCGCTGGCAAAGTCACCCGCGCTGTCTAATTTGGTGTATGTTGCCGGTCACTTTGTCGAGTGACCGGTTTTTTGTTTTATCAGGAGGATTTTGCATGGCTTTGCCGAACGATCCGATCATGCTGCTGAGCGTTGTCAACCTCAAGCTGCGGGACTTCTACCCCAATCTGGAGGCTCTGTGCGAGGATCTGGATGTGGACGCCGCGCAGCTGTGCGCCGCCCTTGAAACGGTCGGCTACGCTTACAGCGCCGAGCGCAATCAATTCGTATAAAAAGGAGAATTTGCCATGATGCAGGGAACCTATTATAAAGAATGGAGCCGCGTGCTGGACCGTGAGATGGAGTTCAAGGTCTACGGGCACGCAGGCATTCCGGTGCTGGCGCTGCCCGCACGCTGCGGCCGTTTTTACGACTGGGAGAACAACGGGATGCCGGATGCGGTCAGCACACTGCTGAACGAAGGCAAGCTCCAGCTGTTCTGCGCCGACAGCGTGGACGGCGAAGGGCTTTTGAACGCAGACCTGCCCCGGCACCGCCGCGCAGAATTGCAGGAAAAGTACTTCGTTTATCTAACGGAAGAGCTGGCTCCGCGCATCCTTGCGCTGAACGGTGCCGAAACGCTCTGGTGCGCCGGTATAGATCTGGGCGCTTACCATGCAGTCAACTGCCGCCTGCGCCGCCCGGAGCTGTTTGCCGGTGCCCTCGGCATGGACGGCATCTACGAGCTGGCACGCTTCTGGGGCGATGCCGCAGGCGATGACCTCGCCCTGCGCAACTCTCCGCTGATGGCGCTCCATCGTCAGGGTCTGTACAACAGCGCTGTGCTGAGCGCCGCCAGCGAGAACCACCTGCTGCTGTGTGCCGGTCAGGGCGCTTATGAGCAGGACGCTCTTGCCGACCTGCGCTCGATGGAGAAGGGGCTTGGTGAGACCGGCATCCCCGCCCACACCGAAGCATGGGGCTTTGATGTCTCCCACGAGTGGTACTGGTGGAACAAAATGTGGAGCCTGTTTGCACCGCGCATCCTGAACTGATCTGTCGAACCCCCACTGGGTCTTACCCGGTGGGGGTTTTGTTTTTTCTCTTGTTTTCTTGGGCAGACTGTGTTAGAATCAAACCAGGCAAAACAATACCCCCTAGGGGTTTAAGGAGGTCATCGTTATGGAATCGAACGAGCGCTGCTCCCTTTGTACCGAGTCCGTGCCGGAGTGCTGCCGCCACAAGGATCGCACCCCGGAAGAGCACAAAGCCCTGCTCAACCGGCTGAGCCGCATCGAAGGGCAGATCCGGGGTATCCGGGGCATGGTGGAAAAAGACGCCTACTGCACCGATATCCTGATGCAGGTCGCAGCGGCAAATTCCGCCTTGAACAGCTTCTCCCGCGAGCTGCTGGAGCAGCATATCGGCACCTGCGTGGCAGACGATCTGCGCGCCGGCGGCACCGAAAAGCTGGACGAGCTGCTCAAACTGCTGCCCAAGCTCATGAAGTAAGCATTTTTCGGGCAGGATAACATCAGGAGAAACACAGGATGGAACAATACAATGTGACCGGCATGAGCTGTGCGGCGTGCTCTGCCCGGGTCGAAAAAGCCGTGAGCAAGGTCCCGGGCGTAACGAGCTGCTCGGTGAGCCTTTTGACCAACTCCATGGGCGTGGAAGGCACTGCTTCAAGCGAGGCGATCATTCGCGCCGTACAGGATGCAGGCTACGGCGCAAGCCCCAAGGCTGCCGCCTCCCCTGCCGCCAGCGCAAACCCCGATCTGGACGCGCTGGCTGACCACGAGACCCCCAAGCTCAAGCGGCGGCTGTTCGCTTCGCTGGGCTTTTTACTGGTTCTGATGTACTTTTCTATGGGGCACATGATGTGGGACTGGCCCGTTCCTGCATGGTTCGAGGGCAACCACATCGCCATGGGGCTTGTACAGCTTCTGCTGGCAGGCATCGTGATGGTCATCAATCAGAAATTCTTCATCAACGGTTTCAAAGGGCTGATCCACCGCGCCCCCAACATGGACACGCTGGTGGCGCTCGGCTCGATGGCGAGCTTTGTGTGGAGCACCTATGCACTGTTTGCCATGACCGATGCACAGCTGCACGGCGATGCAGAGCTTGTCATGCACTACATGCACGAGTTCTATTTTGAATCCGCCGCCATGATCCTGACCCTCATCACAGTGGGCAAGATGCTGGAGGCCCGCTCCAAGGGCAAGACCACCGATGCGCTCAAGAGCCTGATGAAACTCGCCCCCAAGACCGCCACCCTGCTGCGGGACGGCGCAGAGGTCACTGTGCCCATCGAGCAGGTGAACAAGGGCGATGTGTTCGTGGTGCGCCCCGGCGAGAGCATCCCGGTGGACGGCATCGTGCTGGAAGGCAGCAGCGCCGTGAACGAGAGCGCCCTGACCGGTGAGAGCATCCCGGTGGACAAAGCCCCCGGCGACCGTGTTTCTGCCGCCACTGCCAACCAGTCCGGCTTTTTGCAGTGCGAAGCCACCCGTGTGGGCGAGGACACCACCCTGGCACAGATCATCCGCATGGTGAGCGATGCCGCTGCGACCAAAGCCCCCATTGCCAAGGTAGCAGATACCGTCTCCGGCTTCTTTGTTCCGGCGGTCATCTCGATCGCCGTCGTGACCACCCTCGTCTGGTTGCTGCTGGGGCAGGAGCTGGGCTATGCGCTGGCACGCGGCATCTCGGTGCTGGTCATCAGCTGCCCCTGTGCGCTGGGGCTTGCCACACCGGTCGCCATCATGGTGGGCAACGGCATGGGCGCAAAGAGCGGCATCCTGTTCAAAACAGCTGCCTCGCTGGAAGCCGCCGGGCGCACCCAGATCATTGCACTGGATAAGACCGGCACCATCACCAGCGGCGAGCCGAAGGTCACAGACATTCTGCCCGCAGACGGCGTGACAGAGACCGAGCTGCTGACCCTTGCCGCCGCACTGGAGCGCAAGAGCGAGCACCCGCTGGCAAAGGCAGTGCTCGCCTATGCCGAGCAGCAGCAACTGGATGCACCGGAGGTGACCGACTTTGCTGCACTGCCGGGCAATGGTCTCACCGCAAAGCTGAACGGTGTGGAGATCTTTGGCGGCAACAGCAGCTTTATCCGCACCAAGACCCGGCTGCCCGCTGCACTCCAGACCGCCGCCGAGGAGCTTGCCGCACAGGGCAAGACCCCGCTGTTCTTTGGCGGTGCCGGGCGGCTGATGGGCGTGATCGCGGTGGCTGATACCATCAAGGAGGACAGCCCCCGCGCCATCCGCGAGTTGCAGGGCATGGGCATCCGGGTCGTGATGCTGACCGGTGACAACCAGCGCACCGCCGATGCCATCGGCAAGCAGGCAGGTGTGGACGAGGTGATCGCCGGGGTCCTGCCGGACGGCAAGGAAGCGGTCATCCGCCAGCTGCAAGCCTACGGCAAGGTCGCCATGGTCGGTGACGGCATCAACGATGCACCTGCACTGACCCGAGCCGATATCGGCATCGCCATCGGTGCAGGCACCGATGTTGCCATCGACGCCGCCGATGTTGTGCTGATGAACTCGCATCTTTCCGATGTGCCCGCCGCCATCCGGCTGAGCCGCGCCACCCTGCGCAACATCCACCAGAACCTGTTCTGGGCGTTCTTCTACAACTCCATCGGCATCCCGCTGGCGGCTGGCGTGTTCATCCCCTTCGGGCTGACCCTCAACCCGATGTTCGGTGCCGCCGCTATGAGTCTGTCCAGCTTCTGTGTCGTGAGCAATGCACTGCGGCTGAACCTGTTCGACCTGCACAGTACCAAGCGCGACCGCATCCCTAAGACCTCTCCCCTGCCCGCTGTTCTGATCCAGCCCGCCGAGGAAGAAATCATTGAACCTGAAATCAAGGAGGAACCCAAAATGCAGAAGACCCTGACCATCGAAGGCATGATGTGCCCCCACTGCGAAGCACGCGTGAAGAAGGCACTGGAAAAGCTGCCCGAAGTGAGCGAGGCCGTTGCCAGCTTTGAGACTGGTACCGCCGTCGTCACCCTGAACGCCGATGTGGCAGACGATGTGCTGAAGCAGGCGGTGGAAGCACAGGATTACCCTGTGACCGGCATCCAGTAACCCGTTCTGTACGCAAAAAGACCCGTTCCCCTTGTCAGGGAACGGGTCTTTTTTTGTGGCAGTTTACTGCTTTGCCAGCTTACGCTGGAAGAACTTGACCAGCTCGACCACCGGGATGACCAGCACGCCCAGACCGAGCGCGATGAGGTATTCGGTGAGACCGACCGGCGTAAAGCCGAACGCATCCGCGAGGAAGGGCACTTCCAGCACGGCAGTGGTCAGCGCCAGCGACACCAGCATGGACAGCCACAGGATCTTGTTGTGGGTCTTGAGGGTAAAGATGGACTTGCGCTGCGAGCGCACGTTGAAGGAGTGGAAGATCTCGCACATGCTCATGGTGAGGAACGCCATGGTCATGCCGTGATCGGACACACCGCCCACCACCGGGAAGAGTGCGCCGTTTTCAAAGAAGTTGCCGATCAGATAGGAGGTGATGGTGATGATGGTGACCAGCACGCCCTGATAGATGACATCCACACCCATCCCGCGGGCAAAGATGCCCTCGTGGGAGTCACGCGGCGGACGCTGCATGGTGTCCGGCTCGCCTTCCTCCATGCCCAGCGCCAGTGCCGGGAAGGTGTCGGTGATGAGGTTGATGAAGAGCAGATGCACCGGGTTGAGCAGGGTGAAGCCCATCAGGGAGGAGCAGAACACACCCAGCACCTCGCTCATGTTGGAAGCCAGCAGGAACTGGATCGCCTTGCGGATGTTGTCGTAGATGCGGCGGCCTTCGCCCACGGCAGAAACGATGGTGGCAAAGTTATCGTCTGCCAGAACCATATCTGCCACGTTCTTGGTCACATCGGTACCAGTGATGCCCATGCCCACGCCGATGTCCGCAGACTTGATGGAGGGGGCATCGTTCACGCCGTCACCGGTCATTGCGGTGATGGCACCGTTCTGCTTCCACGCGGTGACGATGCGGGTCTTGTGTTCCGGCTGAACACGCGCATAGACCGCGTAATTCTTGACCGCCTCGCAGATCTCGCTGTCCGGGATGTTGTCCAGCTCTGCGCCGGTGATCGCCTGCGAAGCGTCCGCAATGATGCCCAGCTCCTTGGCAATGGCAACTGCGGTGTCCTTGTGGTCACCGGTGATCATCACCGGGCGAATGCCCGCAGCGCGGCACTCTGCGATCGCGTCCTTGACCTCCGGGCGCACCGGGTCGATCATACCGGTCAAGCCCACAAAGCACAGCTCCTGCTCCAGATACTCCGGCGTATTCTGCGCGGGCTTTGCGCTCCAGTCACGCTTGGCGGCTGCCAGAACACGCAGTGCCTTGTCTGCCATTGCCTTGTTCTGCGCCATGATCTCGGCACGCTTTGCGTCGGTCATGGGCTTTGCCTTGCCGTTTTCCAGATAGCTGGTGCAGCGCGCCAGCACCACATCCGGGCCGCCCTTGGTGTACTGGACATAGCTGCCGCCCACCTGATGGATGGTGGACATCATCTTACGGCCGGAATCAAAGGGTGCCTCGTCCACACGGGGCTGCTTTGCTTCCAGAGCAGCCTTGGGCAGACCTTCCTTGTTTGCAAAGTTGACCAGAGCAGCCTCGGTCGGCTCGCCCTCTGCCTGCCCCTGATCGTTCAGGTGTGCGTCCGAGCACAGCGCCATTGCGGCCGCCAGCAGCTCGGTATCGCCCATGTGCTCCACAACCGTCATCTTGTTCTGGGTCAGGGTGCCGGTCTTATCCGAGCAGATGACCTGGGTGCAGCCCAGCGTTTCCACGGCCGTCATGCGGCGGATGACTGCATTGCGCTTGGACATATTGGTGACACCGATGCTCAGCACCAGCGTCACAACGGTGGAAAGACCTTCCGGGATGGCAGCGACCGCCAGAGAGACCGCCACCATGAAGGTATCCAGAATGACCGGCAGATGGAAATCGCCCGCCTTGATCAGGTTAAAGCCAAAGATGAACACGCAGATGCCCAGCACCAGCTTGCTGAGGATCATGCTCAGCTCGTCCAGCTTGCGCTGCAGCGGGGTCTGGTCTTCTTCGGTCGCTGCCAGAACACCGGCGATCTTGCCCATCTCGGTCGCCATACCGGTGCGGGTCACGACCATCTTGCCGCGGCCGTACACAGCGGTGGAACCCATATAGCACATATTCTTGCGGTCACCCAGCGGGATCTCGTCCTGTGCGCTGCCCAGAGAAAGGATCTCTGCCACCTTGTTGACCGGCACAGACTCACCGGTCAGGGCAGCTTCTTCGATCTTCAGGCTGGCACATTCGATGATGCGTCCATCGGCGGGGACTGCATCGCCTGCTTCCAGCACGACGATGTCGCCGGGCACCAGCTCGTCCGAGTGGACAGAGATCTGCTTGCCGCCGCGAATGACCTTGCAGCTTGCCGCCGTCATGGTCTGCAGCGCTTCAATGGCAGCCTCTGCCTTGCTCTCCTGCACGACACCCAGCACGGCGTTCAGCAGCACGACGATCAGGATGATGAACACCTCTGCAAGGCTCTCGCCTGCGATCAGGCTCGTCACCGCAGAAACGGCGGCAGCCGCCATCAGGATGATCAGCATCGGATCCTTGAGCTGATCCAGAAAGCGCTGTAAGGTAGACTTCTTTTCCGCATCCTTCAGCTTGTTGGGGCCGTACTGCGCCGCGCGCTTTTCGACCTCAGCCGCAGAAAGGCCTTCGGCGGTGACGTTCAGCTCCTGCAGAACGTCCTGTGCGGAATGGCTGTACTCTTGCTTCATTTTCTTTTTACTCCTTTGCAAATCATTCAAAAGGGACACAAGGGCGCAAAAAAAGACCCATGTATGTCCCGGCGGGTCATACATGAGTCTCATTCATTAAAAGCAGCCCGGGCAAAATGCCGTTCTGACGAGTCTGCTTCACATTCTCTGTGGAATTACTCCCTCATTGTCGTTCTATCATAGCACGCCGCATGGCAAATGTCCAGCCCTCAATTGTAAAGTTTCGGCTAAGAAAACGCAAAAAAGGAGCCATTCCTCCTGGAACAGCCCCTTTGCGTTGGTCACAGGCGCATCATTCCATGCTGCCTTCTCCACCCATCAAGGCGGTCATCTCGCGGATGCGATCCAGCGGGAACGGCGGCTCGCACAGCGGGCGCATCGCAATGGACATGAGTTTCATCGGGTTATCATCGGCCGCGACCCGGTTGGAGTCCAGCTTGCCGCAGCGGCGGCAGCGGTGGATGATCGCCCACTCGCCGCCTTTGCGCACCCAGACCCCCACCGGCTCCATCAGCCCGCCGCAGTCTGCGGCGCGGTCGCCGGATTCTTCATCCACATGGAGACTGCACAGGCAGTTGGGGCAATGGTTGCGGTGACTGCTGCCAGCCCCCTCCGGGATGACCGTCCGCCCGCAGTTCTTGCAGGTGAAAGTGTCGTTGCAGGCGTGGGTCTTATAATAACCTTTCTCAAAGCTCTTGCGCTTGTTTTCACGATTCATGGTGTTTTATCCTCCAAAACGATGTTGTTTGCAAACACGATTCGGGAGGGCGGACAGAGATCTGTGCAAAACCCTCCCGGGTCAGCGCACAATCTCCAATGCACAAGAATACTTCAAACAAATGCTCCTTTTTATTGGGTATTCGCTGCCCCCGCCGTATGCGGGAGAACTTATGCCCCTATCATACTCTCCCATCCGGAGAAGGTCAAGCTTTTGCCTCAAAAAGAAAACGCCGGAGCCTTCCCTTCGGAAAAGCCCCGGCGTACTTTCTCTGCCGAGCCGCTCACCACGGCTCGTCTTCTGATCCTGCTTGGTCGATCACCCCGGCACGGCTGCGCTGGAACATACTTTCCACCACAGCACAATACTTATCTGCCAGACAGACGATGACTGCCTCCCGGCAGGTAGGCACATGGCGCAGCGTCAGCGGCCACATGTGGCTGGCAATGATGCTCTGCTCTTTTTTGGTGATGCCAAACACCCGGCTGGCATTGATGCACGCACACCCCGGGTGGGAAAAGCCGTGCATCTCGAACAGGCGGTGCAGCCCGTGGAAGGTGCCTTTTTTGTGCCAGTCGTACAGATAGAAATCATGCAGGAAGGCGCCCACCGCAAGCGAAGTCTCATCCGCCCCCAGATGCAGGCGGCGGTTGAGCCAGAAGCTGGCGACCACCACATTTTTGCAATGCTGGTAGGTCGTCACCGAGCCATGCTGGATGTACTCCCGCATCCGCTGCACATCGGGGTGCTGATCGTATTTTTCCAGAATGGCGTAGAGCTGCCGGCGCTCTTCCTGTGAAAGCCGCATGCGCAAAAATCCTTTCTCAACCGGTCAGGAACGGAGCTGGACCGGGTTGGAGTTGCCAAAGTTTTCTGCGGTGGAGGGGTTTGCCCGCTTGAGGGTCAGATCCACCAGATACTGCTTGCCATCGCCCAGTGCTTCCAGCTCGGCGAGCTTTGCGTTTGCGGATGCTGCGTCCGGGTACCACTGGATGAGGAAGAAGTTCTCTTCCTCCACGCCGTAGTACAGCCACTGACCGTCTGCACGCAGCAGATCGTCCAGATGATCGACCTCTTCGCCGTCCGGCAGACCAAGTCCTTCCTCCGCATAGAGGTTCTCCGGCTCGACCTGAAGCATCTCAATGACCTGAATGGAGCTTTGCAGGTATTCGTCCTGCGAAACATTTTTCTCAGACCGCTCCCAGCCGGTGAGGAATGCCTGCATCAGCAGCTCCCGCACCGAAATGCGCGGCAATGTGGGGTCCATGACCATAACGATCTCCTTCTCTCCTGTTTATTTCCGCTGACCAGTATACGTCAAAACGCAGTACAGGTCAAGCTTTCATTTGTAAATTTTCCGTATGTACGAAAAATTTCAAAGATGAAACTCAAACGTATCGCCCAGCCACTCCAGCGCAAGCTCCACCCAGTGGTGGCGGTGGCAGCTGGGGCAGTCCACCTCAGCAGTGCTGATGCTGGTGCCGTGCTTGCCTTTTTCAAACAGATGCGCTTCGCACGGAACGCCCGCCTTGCGCAAAGCGTTCAGCAACAGGAGGGTATTCTCCACCGGAACAGTGGCGTCCTCCATTGTATGCCAGACGAACACCGGCGGTGTCTGCGGCGTGATCTTGTCCTCCAGCGTAAAGGGCTGCTGTGCCGCGCGTTCCTCACTGCCCGCCAACTGCACAAAGCTGCCGCGGTGCGCGTACTCCCCCGCCGAGATGACCGGATACGCCAGCACCACCGCATTGGGGCGGGGCTGTGCTTCTGCGCCCGGGAGATCCAGCACTGCTCCGGACAGTGCCAGATGTCCGCCCGCCGAAAAGCCGCACACCGCGATTTTGTCCGGCAGAATGTGCCACTCGGTGGCATTCCGGCGCAAGAGCCCCAGCGCCTGTGCCAGCTGCGCCAGTGGCTGGTAGTTCTGTGCGCCCTCGCCCACACTGTAAGTAAGCACCGCGGTGTGATACCCTGCCGCCGCAAATTGCAGCGCGACCGGGTCGGCTTCCCGCGCACTGACATGGTTGTAGCCGCCGCCGGGCACGACCACGACCATCGGGCGTTCCAGCGCAGACGGCATCGCTTCGGCCGCGTCCCGCAGATAGACCGCAAGGTGTGCTCCTCCGGTCAGTTCCAACTGTTTGAACTGCATTCAGCCTTCCTCCTTCTTGCTGGCAAACTGCCCTTCCGGGTGCGAATCGATAAACTCTGCGCACAGGTCTGCCGCCAGGCGGCAAAGCTCCGGGCAGGGACGCTTTTTGTAATAGTCCTCGGTGCGTGCCTCTGCCGCCGTGCCCGCCGTAGCGCTTGCACCCGCCTTTGCCAGCAGCTCCCGGCAGATGATGCTGCCGCCGCCATTGCGCTCGCGGTAGATCTGTGCCGCCTCCTGCACAAGGGCGTACATCCGGGACTTATCCTGCGGGTCGGTCGGATCAGCATAGACAAGGCTGAGCACGGTCACAACGCCGCAAAACGCGCCGCAGACCTCCCGCATCCGCCCGATGCCCGCCCCAAAGCCGGATGAAAGCCTCAGTGCAAGCTCCTCGGTCAGGCCAAGCTGCGGCGCAAACGCCGCCACCACGCTCTGGCTGCAATTGTATCCCTTTAAAAAATACTGGTATGCAGTATCCCCCTGTTTCGACATCGTTTCACTTCCTTTCTTTTATTATAACAGCCCGGTCTGCGCAAGTAAAGCAAGCCGCGCGTTGCTGCACGCAAATCCGTTTTTAGACAAGCGCACCCTCTCCGTCATTGCTTATGCAATGTCACCTCTCCCAAAGGGAGAGCCAAGTGGAACGAAATGACGAGGCTGAGAGGGCGAAAGTGTTTATCAAATCAATTTCTATCGATTTCCGTACGCAAATTTCCAATTTTAAACTTTTTATGAAAGGTCTTGATTTTTGCTCCGCATCGGTGTATATTAGCACTCGTAGATTATGAGTGCTAACGCACCGCAGAATAAAGCAAAAGAGGTTTTGTATTATGGCAAAGAAAGAATTTCAGGCCGAAAGCAAAAAGCTGATGGACATGATGATCAACTCCATCTACACCAACAAGGAGATCTTCCTGCGTGAGCTGATCTCCAACGCTTCGGACGCCATCGACAAGCTGTACTATAAGAGCCTGACCGACACCTCCGTAGGCATGAACAAGGGCGATTTCCGCATCCTGATCACCCGCGATGCAGAAAACCGCCTGCTGACCATCTCGGACAACGGCATCGGTATGACCCGCGAGGAGCTGGAAGCAAACCTTGGCACCATCGCACATTCCGGCTCGCTGGATTTCAAGAAGGACAACAAGGATGAGAACATCGACATCATCGGCCAGTTCGGTGTCGGCTTCTACTCCTCCTTCATGGTCGCAGACCGCGTCACCGTCATCTCCCGCGCTTACGGCTCGGAGGAAGCATGGCAGTGGGAGTCCACCGGTGTGGATGGCTACGAGATCACCCCGGCCGAGAAGGACACCGTTGGCACCGAGATCATCCTGCACATCAAGCCGGATACCGAGACCGACCGCTACGATAACTTTGTGGACGAGTACGGCATTGCCGCCATCGTCAAGAAATACAGCGACTATGTGCGCTACCCCATCCAGATGGAGCGCGAAAAGAGCCGTCAGAAGCCGGAACCCGATCCCAAGCCGGAGGACTACAAGCCGGAGTGGGAGACCTACACCGAGCTGGAGACCCTGAACAGCATGATCCCCATCTGGAAAAAGCAGAAGAGCGAAGTGACCGACGAGGAGTACAACGAGTTCTACAAGAACAAGTTCGGTGATTATGCCGACCCCGCCCGCGTCATCGTCAGCCGCACCGAGGGCACCGCAAACTATAACGCTCTGATGTTCGTGCCCGGTCACCGCCCCTACGACTTCTACACCAAGGACTACGAGAAGGGTCTCGCCCTGTATGCCTCCGGCGTGCTCATCATGGAAAAGTGCGGCGATCTGCTGCCCGATTACTTCAGCTTCGTCAAGGGCATCGTGGACAGTCAGGATCTGAGCCTGAACATCAGCCGTGAGATGCTCCAGCAGGATCACCAGCTCAAGCTGATCCACAACGCACTGGAAAAGAAGATCAAGAACGAGCTG
>CAZUDU010000011.1:20991-24210 GCA_964619455.1 uncultured Faecalibacterium sp. | reverse complement strand
TTTTTAGAACACGCCGGTGATGAAGATCTCCAGACCGATGGCGATGAGGATCACACCGCCCAGAATGGACGCCTTGCCGGAGAGCTTGGTGCCGAACTTCTTGCCAATAGCAAGACCTGCCGCACAGATGACGAAGGTGACCGCCGCAATGATGAGTGCGCACACCAGTGCCATCAGCCAGCCGTATTCCGCAATGGTAAAACCGACCGAAAGTGCATCGATGCTGGTCGCCACGCCCTGCATCAGCAGTGCACCGGCACTCAGCTCTGCCGCTTCCTCAGCTTCCTCCCCGTGAATGCCGTCCAGCAGCATCTTGCCGCCAATGTACCCCAGCAGTGCCAGCGCGATCCAGGGGATAAAGGTCTCGAACGACGAGAACATCTCCACGATGGTGTGCACGCAGATCCAGCCGATCATAGGCATTGCCGCCTGAAAGACCGCAAAGGTTCCCGCGATCTTTGCCATTGTGCCGCGCCCCATCTGCGGGTCATGCAGACCGTTTGCCATTGACACCGAGAACGCGTCCATTGCAAGACCCACGCCCAGCAGTGCGCTGTTCAGAAAAAATACCAGACTCCATTCCATCCTGTTTGCCTCCTGTATTTGACCGTTTTGCGAATCCTGTCAAACCAAAGACCCGGTTCCGCGTGTGTGTTGACACATCCGGAACCGGGTCCTGTTTTTCCTTTGGACACCATGTGCCGGGCGCAGAAAACACGCACCCAAAAACACATGAGTCTCGCATATTAAAGCAAGCCAGACCAAGCGGTCATTGTGTTGACTTGCTGCGCCGTCTGCAAACGGTGCTTGCTACTCCCCCACGGGTATTTGTGACTGTCTAACTATGATATCACAGATCTCCTGCGGTGTCCAGATGTTTTTAGGCGCTTTCCCGGAAATCAATTCTATAAACGTCCTCGCGCTCTCCGTCTTGCCGCTTCACGGCAATCCACCTCTCCCAAGGGGAGCGGCACGCCGCTTGCGGTTCACACCTCTCGGCTCCCCCCTTTGGGGGAGCTGCCGAGCGCAGCGAAGCTGAGAGGTCGAGCCAGACAAAAAAGCGCCGACCTCATTTTTACAAGGTCGGCGCTCTGATCATCAGTTTCTGTTTTTATTCTTCGGTCTCGTCAGCAGCAGGCCCTTCTGCTTCGGCAGCAGCATCCTCTGCTTCCATTGCCGCCAATTCCTCTGCGGACAGCTCTTCCTCTGCCTCGGACGCATCGATCTTCTCGGTCTGTGCTTCGTCATCGTGCTCGGTACGCGCCATGACCATGACCTTGTCGTTCTCGCCCAGACGCATCACACGCACGCCGCTACTGTAACGGCTCTGCAGCGTGATCTCGTTTGCGTGCAGACGGATGATGATGCCATCCTGACTGCTGAGCAGGATATCGTCCGTATCGTCCACGATCTTGACCGCGGCCACCTTGGTCTCCAGCTTTTCAGTGTCGAAGTTGCGGATACCCTTGCCGCCGCGCTTGGTGATGCGGTAGGTGTCGATCGCAGAACGGCGGCCCTTGCCGTTTTCGGTCACAGTCAGCACCGTACCGCCCTCGCGGCAGACGCAGACACCGATCACTTCGTCATCGCCCTGCAGGTTGATGGCGCGCACACCACGGCTGTTACGGCCCATCGGGCGGGCATCTTCTTCAGTGAAGCGGATCGCCTGACCGTTGCGGGTCGCCACGATGAGCATATCGTGACCGGAAGTCAGGTCGCTCCATGCGATGGAATCGCCCTCGTTGAGCGCAATGCCGATCAGACCGCTCTTGCGGATGTTCGCATACTGCTCGATGGGGGTACGCTTGATCCGACCGTTCTTGGTGACCATCGTGACGAAACCGCCCTCAGTCTCCATATCCTTGGGCTGGCAGATCATGTTGGTGACCTTTTCACCCTCTGCAAGCTGAAGCAGGTTGACGATGTTCGAGCCCTTGCTGGTGCGGCTGCCCTCGGCAATGGTGTAGCCCTTGACCCGGAACAGACGACCCTTATTGGTCACGAACAGCACCTGATCGTGGGTGGAACCAACGAACATCTCCTGCACGATATCATCTTCCTTGCGGGTCATGCCGGAAATGCCGCGTCCGCCGCGATGCTGTGCCTGATAAGTCTCCTTGAGCTGGCGCTTGATATAGCCCGCCTCGGTCAGGGTATAGACACACTGCTCCTCCGCGATCAGATCCTCGATATCCACCTCACCGGAGACCGACTGGATCTCGGTGCGGCGCTCATCGCCAAAGCGTCTCTTCATCTCCAGCAGCTCTTCCTTGACGATGGCCAGAACGCGCGCATCGTTTGCCAGGATATCCTCCCAGTCCTCGATCTTGGCGTTCAGACCAGCAAGTTCCTCCTCGATCTTGAGGATCTCCAGACCGGCCAAGCGGCCCAGCTGCAGCTTGACGATGGCATCTGCCTGCACATCATCAAAGCCGAACTTCTCCATGATGGCGGCCTTTGCTTCTGCCATGCCGCCCTTGCAGGCGCGGATGGTCGCGATCAGCTCATCAACGATGTCGGTCGCCTTCTTCAGGCCTTCCAGAATGTGAGCGCGCTCCTTTGCCTTCTTCAGGTCAAACTGGGTACGGCGGCGCACGACCTCATCCTGGAACTCGACATACTTCTGGATCATCTGCTTCAGGGTAAGCACCTTGGGCACCTTGTGGTCGATGGCCAGCATGATGACGCCCACAGTGTCCTGCAGCTGGGTGTACTGGTACAGCTGGTTCAGCACGACCTGTGCATTCGCATCCTTGCGCACATCCACCACGATGCGCATGCCCTTGCGGCTGGTCTCATCGTTCAGGCCGGTGATGCCCTCGATGCGCTTTTCCTTGACCAGATCCGCAATGTGCTCGATCAGGCGCGCCTTGTTGACCATATAGGGGATCTCGGTGATGATGATCTGGGTGCGCCCGTTCTTGAGCTCCTCAATGGTCGCGCGGCCGCGCAGGGTGATCTTGCCGCGGCCGGTCGCATAGGCTGCGCGGATGCCGCTGCGGCCCATAATAATGCCTGCCGTGGGGAAGTCCGGCCCCTTGATGTGCTCCATCAGGCCCGGCAGGTCGATGTCCGGATCATCGATGTAAGCAACACAGCCGTCGATGACCTCGCTCAGGTTGTGGGGCGGGATGTTGGTCGCCATACCGACCGCAATGCCCTGGCTGCCGTTGACCAGCAGGTTGGGGAAGCGGCTGGGCAGAACACTGGGTTCCTTTT
>CAZUDU010000011.1:18595-20891 GCA_964619455.1 uncultured Faecalibacterium sp. | reverse complement strand
CTGCCGTTGACCAGCAGGTTGGGGAAGCGGCTGGGCAGAACACTGGGTTCCTTTTTGGTCTCGTCAAAGTTGGGATCCCAGTTGATGGTATCCTTGTCGATATCGGTCAGCATCTCGACCGCCATACGGCTCATACGCGCCTCGGTGTATCGATAAGCTGCAGCGGGGTCACCGTCCACCGAACCGAAGTTGCCCTGACCGTCCACCAGCGGGTAGCGCAGCGAGAAATCCTGCGCCAGACGGACCATGGCATCATAAACAGACGAGTCGCCGTGCGGGTGGTAAGAGCCCAGCACCGCACCAACGGTATCGGCAGACTTGCGGTATGCATGGCCGGGGTCATTGCCGCGCTCATGCATGGTATACAGAATACGGCGGTGGACCGGCTTCAGACCGTCGCGCACATCCGGCAGCGCACGGGATACGATGACCGACATGGAGTAATCCAGAAATGCGGTCTCGATCTCCTTTTTGACATCGCGGATGATCTTTTTGGTACCAGTCCCCGGTATCATCACATAATCTTCTTCCATTTGTTCCTCCGTAAGATCGATCTTCCTGCCCAAAGCCGGGCAGGGAAGGATCCGTTTTATCGTTGATTAAAAAGCAGAATGATTGCAGCTTTGCCCCTTGCCTCTCCCTTTGGGAGAGGTGGATCGCCGTGAAACGGCAAGACGGAGAGGGCGAGGATGCCAACAGAGATGCACCGGCTCGCCCGCTCAGTCACCTTCGGTGACAGCTCTCCCAAAGTTGAGATGCAAAGGGCGAATCGCAAAGGATGCCGCCTTGCCAAAGGCTTCCCCTCAAGGGGAAGGCTTTCTCAAAACCGGGACTTTCCCTTATCGCCGTTTTACACGTCCAGCTTTGCGTACTGTGCGTTCGTCTCGATGAAGCGGCGGCGCGGCTCGACCTGATCGCCCATCAGGATGGTGAACGCCTCGTCTGCCTTTTCGGCATCGTCGATGGTGATCTGCACGATGACGCGGTTGTCCGGGTTCATGGTGGTCTCCCAGAGCTGATCCGGGTTCATCTCACCAAGGCCCTTATAGCGGCTGATCTTTGCGCCGGGCATCTCCTGCGAGAGGATCGCCATTTCTGCGTCGTTGTAAGCGTATTTGACCGTGTTGCCCTTCTGCACCTTGAACAGCGGGGGCTGCGCCACATACACATGACCCTGCTCGATGAGCGGGCGCATATAGCGGAAGAAGAAGGTCAGCATCAGGGTACAGATATGCGAGCCGTCCACGTCCGCATCGGCCATGATGAACACTTTGTCATAGCGCAGCTTGGAGATATCGAACTCCTCACCAATGCCGCAGCCCAGTGCCAGCACGACCGGCATCAGCTTGTCGTTGCCATAGATCTTGTCTGCACGCGCCTTTTCCACGTTGAGCATCTTGCCCCACAGCGGAAGGATCGCCTGGATCGCGGAGTCACGGCCCATCTTGGCGGAGCCGCCTGCAGAGTCACCCTCGACGATGAAGATCTCGGTGCGGGTGGGGTCTTTTTCACGGCAGTCTGCCAGCTTGCCGGGCATCCGGCTGGTCTCCAGCGCGCTCTTGCGGCGCACCAGCTCGCGTGCCTTCTTGGCAGCAGCACGGGCACGGGCTGCCTGCGTTGCCTTTTCAAAGATGGCCTTTGCCACGCCGGGGTTCTCTTCAAAGAACTCGGTGAGCTTGGTGTAGACCATATTCGCCACAAGGGTACGGATCTCGGTATTGCCGAGCTTTGCCTTGGTCTGGCCTTCGAACTCCGCTTCCTGCAGCTTGACCGAGATGACACAGATCATACCCTCGCGCACGTCTGCACCGGAAAGGTTCTCATCCTTTTCCTTGAGCAGGCCGTGGCTGCGCCCGTAGTCATTGAACACACGGGTCAGGCTGGATTTGAAGCCTTCTTCGTGGGTGCCGCCATCCGGCGTGTTGACGTTATTGGCAAAGCTGAGCAGCAGCTCGTTGTAGCTGGAGTTATACTGCAGCGCGATCTCTGCCATACCGCGGTCGGTCTGCCCCTTCAGGTAGATGACACCGGGGTGCAGCACTTCCAGATCACGCTTTTCGCCCAGATAGGTGACAAAGCTCTTGATGCCGCCCTCGTAGCACATGACCTCAGTGCGGTAGCACGGCTCGCCCTCCTGACCGTCCTCCAGAACGGGGGTGTACAGCTCACGCTCGTCGATCAGGCTGATCTTGACACCGGCATTCAGGAAGCTCTCCTCGCGCAGTCGCTTTTCCAGCGTGTCGAAGTTGTACTCGGTGGTGTCCTTGAACATCTCCGGGTCCGGCTTGAAGGTGAC
>CAZUDU010000011.1:0-18495 GCA_964619455.1 uncultured Faecalibacterium sp. | reverse complement strand
CCGCGTCCGTTATCGGTGACCTGAATGATGTTGTCCTTGAGGATCTTGACCTCGATGTGGTCGCAGTAGCCCGCCAGCGCTTCGTCGATGGCGTTGTCCACGATCTCGTAGACCAGATGATGCAGACCTCGCTCACCGGTGGAGCCGATATACATGCCGGGACGCTTGCGCACCGCCTCCAGACCTTTCAGGACCTGGATCTCGCTGGCGTTATACTCATGGTCGGTAGCGGTCTCGGCATTTGTACTGGTAATGATTTCTTCTGCCATTTCCTTTCTCCCTCTATTCGTAGTTTCGTATCTTCTTTTGCGCATAGCTGCGCTGTATCAAAACGGCAGATGCAGTTTTTCCGCATCCGCCCGGATCATCTTTTGGGGGTCGGTGTGCTCATTCGATCATCTTTTCTGCTCTGCGGCGCAGCGCAGCGGGGGACAGCTCGGACAGATAGACCGTGTCGATCATCATGCCGTCTGCCAGAACGTAGCTCTGCGGCAGCTCGTCCGAAAGGCTCACCACCGCGCCGTTCTTCTGCGCATAGTTCAAAAACTCCCGCCCGCGGGGGGAGATGGTCGTGGTCTCCAGATTGAAGATCCCGATGATGTCCCGGTCGTTCAGGACATAGTCACGCCCCAGATGAATATACATATCGTATTTTTTAGCACTCCCTGTCAGACTCTGCTCAGCACACCGCCGTCCATCCGGTACACCTCGCCGTCCGTTCGCAGGAAAGCGGTGTCATCACAGCTGGTCACGAAGGTCTGTTTTTCCTTCATGCGGGTGAGCAGATACTGCTTGCGGCTCTCGTCCAGCTCACTGAGCACATCGTCCAGCAACAGCACCGGGTGCTCGCCGGTGATTTGCGCGGCGGCGGCCGCTTCTGCCATTTTCAGCGCGAGGACGACACTGCGCTGCTGTCCTTGACTTGCATACACCTTTGCCGGATGATCGTCCAGCAGCAGCTCCACATCTTCGCGGTGGATGCCGCACAGGCTCTGCCCGGCGCGCAGCTCATCTGCCTGCCGCGCACGCAGCAGATCTGCCAGCCCGCCCGGCTCAAACTGTGCCAGATACCGCACCGCCATCCGCTCTGCCCCGTGAGACAGATCCGCGTAGTTCGCACAGGCGATGGGGGCAAGCAGCGCCAGATATTCCTGGCGCTTTTTCTGGAGTAGTTCGCCCTGTGCCGCCAGCTCGACGTTCAGCACTTCCAGCAGGGCACATTTTTCTGCATAAGGGCGTTCCTGCCCGGATGCAGAATGGCGAAGCAGCGCATTTTTCTGTTGCAGCACCCGGACATAGCGCCGGTAGGTGGCAAGATAACCGGGGTAGAGCTGACACAGCGCCGCATCCAGAAACTTGCGCCGCCCCTCCGGAGCACCCTTGACAAGGCTCAGGTGCCCGGGGTCGAACACCACCGCCGGAAAGCTGCCCGCAAGGGAGGCTGCACGTTTAGGCGGTGCACCATTGACCGAAGCGACCCGCCCGGGTCGGGGTGCCTCCGGTGTGCCGACCGTCATGCGGATCTGCACCGGATCGTCCGGCTCCTGATCCTCCTGCCGGGTGCGCTGGGTGGTGGCATTCAGCACCGCGAATGTTTCCCCTCTGCGGACAAGTTCTGCATCCTTGCCGCCCCGGAAGCTCTTGCCGCCGGTCAGCAGCCAGATGGCTTCCAAAAGGTTTGTTTTGCCCTGCCCGTTGTTGCCGCAGATGACGGTCAGCTCCCGCCCGGGCACGAGCTGCGCGGTATGGATGTTGCGGTAATTCTGTACTTCCAGAGAAAGCAGACGCATTTATTTGCCCTGCCCGACTTCCACGCTCTGGCCGTCCAGCTCGATCACATCGCCGGGCACGCACTTTTTGCCGCGCATGGTGCAGACTTCACCGTTCACCTTGACAGCGCCGCCCTGCACCAGCTCCTTTGCTTCGCCGCCGGTCTCGACCAGCCCTGCGAACTTGAGCAGTGCATCCAGCTTGATAAAGTCGGTATGGATGAGGATCTTTTGCATAAAACAGCCCCCTTAATCGTTCTTGAAGCGCACCGGCAGGACCAGATACAGGAAATCATTGCCCTCGGTGGGCAGGACCTTGACCGGGCTCAAGGGTCCGCTGATCTCCATGCGCACCTGCTCGGTGCGGGCATTGCGCAGCGCATCCAGCAGATAGCGGTTGTTGAAGCCGATCTCGACCTCTTCGCCCTCGCACTCTGCGTTGAACTCGTCCACCACGCGGCCAAGATTGGTCTGGCAGCGCACGACGACTCTACCCTCTGTAAAGGAGATGCGGAGCGGATTTTTTAAACGTTCTGTAATAATCAGCGAGGCGCGCTCGATGGTGGAGATGAACTCCTTGCTGTCCAGCGTCACGCGGGTGCGGCTGCCGCCCGGGATGACGTTGCGGTAGTTCAGGAATTCGCCCTCGATCAGACGGCTCATGATGGTATAACCTGCCATCATAAAGACGACGTAGCGGCGGTTGGCGCAGATATGCACCAGCTCCTCGTCATCGTTGGCAAGCAGATGCAGCACTTCGTTCATCGTTTTGCTCGGCACGATGATGCGGATATCCTTCACCGCCGTGACCGGGCGCTCGACGATCGCCAGACGGTAGCCGTCCAGCGCAACGATGGTCAGCTTATCCGGCTCGATCTCGAACAGCTCGCCGGTGTGGGCAGGCTTTTTTTCATCCTGACTGACGGCGTACAGGGTACGGTCGATCATATCGCGCAGCACGCCGGTCTTGATGGTCAGGGTCTCCTCGGCGCCGGTGTTCGGCAGATCGGGGAAGTCGGAAGCAGACATGGACTGGATCTCAAATTGAGCCACACCGCCCTGAATGGTGGTCTTTCCATTTTCTGCTGCGGTGATCGAGATCTGTCCGGATGGCATACGGCTGACCATGCTGCTGAGCAGCTTTGCATTCAGCACGATCTCGCCCGGCTCCTTGACGTTTGCCTCGATGGTGGTAACGATGCCCATTTCGAGGTCGTAGCCGGTCAGGGTAAGCTGGAAGCCTTCCGCTTTCAGCAGGATGCCTTCCAGTACGGGGATGGCGGATCGCATCGTGACTGCTTTGGAAACGCCGTCGATCGCAGCGCTGAGCAGAGTTTTATCGCAGACGATATTCAAATTCTCTTCGCTCCTTTTTCCACAGAGACCCGCATTGAGCCGATGGCCTTTTTTGCAGAGATCTCCGTTTTTCTTTTATAAACTTGTTGTAGTAACAGTAGTAGGGGGTGGGGAAGATGTGGAAAACTCGGAAAAGCCTTGCTCGGATGCGGGGTTTTCGGTTTCCACCGGGTTGTGAATGCGGTGTGAAAGAAATGTTGAAACGTGGGGAAGAAGATCCCTTTCCACAGTGCGTGTTAAGAACTTGTGTTGAATGTTGAAAACTCTGTGGAAAGTGTGGAAAGGTTCGCCTTTTCACCACAAGATATTGGACTTTTTCCGCCATTTTGCTCCGGTTTTTCCCTATATTTTGGGGTCACGCGGCCGGAAGAGTATGACTTTGGCTGCGTTTTCCCCCGATCAGGCGCGCACGTTCTTGATGATGTCACTGACCGTTTCCCGCAGGTGCTGGTCGTTCTTCATGTCGCGCTCCATCGTTTTGAGGGAGTAGACGATGGTAGAATGGTCACGGCCGGAGAATTCACGCCCGATCTCCTCCATGCTCATGCCGGTCACATCCCGCAGGATGTAGATGGCAACACGGCGTGCAGAGGCAACGTTCGCGTTGCGCTTGGTGCCGCGGATGTCCGCAGGGGAGACGTTGAAGGTGCGGGACACCTCGCCGATGATCTTCTCGATGGTGATGGGCACCGGCTGGGTCTCGTTGAGGATATCCTTGATGGCATTCTGCGCTACGCTGATGACCGGCTGGATGCCCTCCAGCATATAATAGGCGTTCAGCTTTTTGACCGCGCCCTCCAGCTGACGGATGTTGTTCTTGAGGTGATTGGCGATGAACTCGGCAACGTCCTCAGGAAGATCCAGGTGCAGCAGCTCTGCCTTGCGCTTGACGATGGCCACGCGGGTCTCGAAATCGGGAGCCTGCACATCGGCGGTCAGGCCCCACTCGAAGCGGGTGCGCAGACGCTCTTCCAGGCTCTTGATCTCCTTGGCGGGGCGGTCGGACGCGATGACGATCTGCTTGTGTGCATCGTGCAGGGAGTTGAAGGTGTGGAAGAATTCTTCCTGCGTGGACTCCTTGCCCGCGATGAACTGGATATCGTCTACCAGCAGAAGATCCGCCACGCGGTACTTCATGCGGAAGTCCTCGGTGCTGCCCGCGCGGATGGCTGCGATCAGCTCGTTGGTGAACTGCTCACAGGTAACGTACATGATGACGAAATCCGGGTGGGTGCGCTTGATCTCGGTCTGGATGGCGGTCAGCAGGTGAGTCTTGCCCAGACCCGAACCGCCGTAGATGAACAGAGGGTTGTATGCGCCCGACGGGTTTGCGGCGACCGCCTGTGCGGCGGCAAAGGCAAACTGGTTGGACGGCCCCTTGATGAAGTTCTCGAAGGTGAACTCGTAGTTGCCCTGCGGAGAAGCAGGGTTTGCCTCGTACTGCTGTGCCAGCACGACCTCGTGCGGCGGGGTGCTGGGCACCACGAGGGTGATGTCCACGTCAAAGCCCAGCACGGTCTTGAAGGCTTCCTTCAGCAGGCCGAGATAGCGGTCGGTGACGATCTTGCAGATGAAGTCGTTGCGCACCGACAGGGTGATATGGCTGGAGTCCTCAAAGCTGATCGGCTCCAGTCCGTCGATGTAGAGATTATAGGTCGGCTCAGCCATCTGCATCTTGCAATAGCTCTGCGCGGCCTCCAATACGTCCTTAAAAGAATCCATAAAACATCCACTCCATTGAAGTTTTCAACAATGCTTGTGATACCTTTCTAGTATACCACAAAATGCTCCCTGAGTCTATATTTCTATAATGTAATTTTATATACATAAGAAAAGCCCGGTTTCGGGCCTTGTGGCAGTGCCAAAAAAGAGCCACAATATCTTGTGGCAGAAAAGTTTTCAACCGGAAAATGGTGAAAAAGTTGAAAGTTTCTCCACAAAAAAAGTTTGATGGAAAGTGAAAAAAGTGCTTGACAGAAGGGGATATTATGCGATATACTGTTGAACTGTGAGCCTGTCCCCATTTGGGACCAGAATAGACCCCATACCGGGGACGAGTTTTTACGGAGGATTTAACCATGAAGAGAACTTTTCAGCCCAAGAAGCGTCAGCGCAAGGAAGTTCATGGCTTTCTGACCCGCATGAGCACCAAGAACGGCCGCAAGGTCATCAATGCTCGCCGTGCAAAGGGCCGCAAGAGCCTGACTGTCTGATCCTGTTTTTGATGATGGGATCCGGCGCAGAAATGAATATGCGCACAAAAGACCGCTGATATTGGATTAGCGGTCTTATTTTTTTAGAAATTTCAGAATTTTCATCAAAAAAGCCCGGCTGGGCTTTTCTTGTGGAAAGTTTTTTGTTATACTGGTCTGAGAATTCCCTGCGCGGCAGGGTTCCCAAGCATCTGAAAGGAGGCGCAGAAAGTGCGCTATCGTCCGATCCGGCGCAACAGCGAGTTTGGCAGGGTCTATGCCCGCGGCAAGTCCTACGTCAATTCTGCGCTGGTGCTTTATGTACTCAAGACCCGCGGCAAGCGTACGCGGGTCGGGCTGACCGCCACCAAGAAGGTGGGGCATGCCGTTCAGCGCAACCGTGCCCGCCGCGTGATGAAGGCGGCGATCGATGAGCATCTGGATTACAACATCGGCGGCTATGACCTGATCTTTGTGGCGCGGGGCATCACCCCCAAGCTCAAGAGCTGGCAGCTCAGCAGCGTAGTGGCAAAGCTGTTTGCACAGGCTGGTCTGCCGGATAAGGCAAAACGCCCGGATGCACCGCCCCCGGCGACTGTTCCGCCTGCCCGTAAACCGGAGAAAAAGGCGTGAACCGCGTCCGGCAGCTGTGCCGGCGCGCACTGTGCGTGCCCATCCGGATCTATCAGCATACCCTCAGCCCGTGGATCGGGCGCAGCTGCCGTTTTACGCCGAGCTGCAGCAACTATACCATGCAGGCGATCATGACCCACGGGTGCATCAAAGGCATCCTGCTGGGCGCATGGCGCATTGCCCGGTGCAACCCCCTGGGCAAATGGGGCTTTGACCCTGTGCCGGAGGCAGGATGCTGGCAAAACCCAAAACGCATCCTCTACCCGCCGCACGACTTTTCCACCGGAAAGAAAAAATAAGTGGAAAACCGGAAGGGAGCCAAAGGGAGCGGCATTGGCGGGATCCGGATCATTCAATTAGCTTCTTGTGACGCGCTGCACTGTGGGCGGGGTGTCCTACGATAAAAATAACACGTTCCGTGCCCACAGACGGGACAGAATGGACAAAGGTATGAACTTATTTTACATCCTTGGCGCTCCTCTCGGCTATGTGATGGAGTGGATCTACAAACTGATCCCGAATTACGGCTGGGACATCATCCTCTTCACCCTGCTGATCAACATCGTGAAGATCCCCCTCCAGATGAGCCAGCAGAAGAGCACGGCAAAAATGTCTGCTTTCCAGCCGATGATCATGGAGATCCAGACCAAGTACAAGGACAAACCCGAAAAGCAGCAGGAAGAGCTGCTCAAGCTCCAGCAGGACTTCGGCTATAAGCCCACCGCAGGCTGCATGCCCATGCTGCTCAACCTCTTTGTCATGTTCGGCGTTATCGATGTCGTGTATCGTCCTCTGCAGCGCATTTTCCACATCAGCGCCGCTGCACTGGAGGCTGCCGGTGAGGCACTGACCTCCGCAGGCATCGCTTTTACGGCCATTACCCGCGACACCAACATCATTGCAGAGGTCGTGGCAGGCAACAGCGCCATCACCAGCTGCTTTACCGCAGAGCAGGCTGCTGCCATTGCAGAGTTCAGCCAGCACATGGACTTCTTTGGCATCGACCTGACCCGTGTGCCGGAGATCAGCCTTGCTGCAAGCAACCTGCCGCTGCTGATCTTCCCCCTGCTGTCTGTTATCACCATGTTCATCTCCACCCACATCAGCATGCAGGCTTCCGGCCAGCAGATGCAGGGCAGCATGAAGGTTACCATGTACATGATGCCGCTGATGTATCTGTTCTTCTGCTTCACCTACCCGGTCGCATTCTCTCTGTACTACGTCATCTCCAATATCGTGATGACCGTCCAGACCCAGGTCATGCGCAAGTTCTATGACCCCGAAGCCATGCGCAAGCAGGTGGAGGAAGAGATCGCGGCAAAGCGCAAGCAGGAAAAGCGCGGCGTCAAGAACACCACCATCAAGGTCGTGGACAAGAAGACCGGCAAGGAAGTGGAGAAGAATCTCTCCGCAAGCGAGATGAATAAGCTCCGTCTGGAGTATGCGCGCAAGCTGGATGCAGAGCGCTACGCCGACGAGCGCACCGTTCCGCTCAGTGAGCTGGAAAACAAGAAGGAGGATTAACGGTTATGATCCGTACTCAGATCGCGACCGGTAAGACGGTCGATGAAGCACGCGCAAAGGCATGCGCCCTGCTGGGTGTGCAGGCCGATGACCTGAACGTCAGCTTTGAAGTGCTGGAAATGCCCCAGAAGACTGGTTTTCTGGGCCTGAAGCTCATCCCTGCAAAGGTCTGTGTGAGCGTGGAAGAGCCGGACGCAGCTCCCGTAGAGCAGGCGGCACCGGTCGCAGAAGAAACGGCAGCTCCTGCTCCTGTGGTGGAAGAAGCTCCTGTTGTGGAGCCTGCTCCTGCGGAAGAGCCGGCAGAGCAGCCTGTGGAAGAGGCACCTGCAGCTGAAAAGGCAGAGGAGCCGGCACAGGAGACCGAAGAGCAGGAAGTTCCCATCGTGATCGAAGAGAACATCAAGGTCAAGGCAGCGGTGGAGTACCTGCGTGAGGTCATCACCTGCATGGGCGTGCAGAACGTGACCTTCAGCGCTGTGCAGAAGGGCGAGGCGACCATCATCCGTCTGGATGGTGAGAAGCTGGGTGCCCTGATCGGCCGCCGCGGCGAGACCATGGAGAGCCTGTCTTATCTGGCAAGCCTGGTCGCGAACCGTCTGGAAGGCGATTACATCAAGCTGGGTCTGGACGTGGCCGGCTACCGCGACAAGCGCGAGAGCGACCTGACCGCACTGGCACAGCGCATCGGCAACAAGGTCCGCAAGACCGGCCGCAGCTTTGCAATGGAGCCGATGAACCCCTATGAGCGCCGTCTGATCCACTCTGCCATCAGCAAGATGGAGGGTGTGCGCAGCGAGAGCAAGGGCGAGGGCCGTGACCGCCGTGTGGTCATCTACTCGACCGATCCCAACGCACAGACCGAGAACACCTACTCCGAGCGCCGTCCCCGCGGCGGCAATCGCGGCGGCAACGGCCGCCGCAACGGCGGCAGCCGTGGTGGTTACCGCGGTAACCGTTCGGAGGAAGGCCGCGGCGGGTATCGCGGCGGCCGCAATGGCAGCCGCAGCGGCGGTGCACGCAATTCCAGCGTGCCTGAGCGCAGCTATGCGCCCCGTGACGCAGAGAGCGCAGCACCGGTGGCACCCAAGCGTACCGAGCGTGTGGACGACTTTGCAGATCTGAGCTTCGGCAAGATCGAGCTGTAATAAAAGCCTGAGAGCGGCTGCTGCCTTTTGGCAGCGGCCGCTTTTTTGCGCAGAGGGAGAAATGGCCCGGAGAAAAGCGGGGTAATGTGGTTTTCCACATTCTGCGGCAAAGATGTTAAAAACATGAGCGGAGATAAGTTGTAGTTCCATCGAGTTTTGGTGTATCCTCGCCCGCTCCGTCATGGATCGCGCAATGCCGCCTCTCCCAAAGGGCGAGGCAAGGGGATGGTGCTTGCATCATAGATTTCCGTGAAAAATATCAGCGGGGATTTCTTTTTCACAGAAAGCGTGGTACAATGAAAAAGTATAAGTGGGAGTATGCCCTGTGAGCAAAAGGGCAGGATCTCGCAGCTGAAAAAGGGAGCGTTGTGCCCGCCCGGGTACAGCGCGGAAAGGACAAGATCGATGCAGGGATCGACCATTGCAGCCATTGCGACCGCCCCGGGCGCAGGCGGCATTGCGGTGGTACGGCTGTCCGGTGCGGACAGCTATACTGTGGCGGAAACGGTATTCCGCCCCGCGAACCAACACAAGAAGGTGACCGAAGCCAAGGGCTATACGGCCATGTATGGCTCCTTTGTTGAGAACGGCGAGGTCTTTGACGAGGGTGTGGCGCTGTTTTTCCGTGCACCGCACAGCTATACCGGTGAGGACGTCGTGGAGCTGTCCTGCCACGGCGGCAGTGCGGTGGCGCGCCGTCTGGTGGAGAGCTGCCTTGCAGCAGGTGCACAGCCTGCCGCACCCGGCGAATACACCCGCCGCGCTTTTCTGAACGGTAAGATGGGGCTGACTCAGGCAGAAGCCGTGATGGATCTGATCTCTGCCGATGGGCGGCAGGGCGCAGCACTGGCAAACTCGGCCTTGTCGGGTGCGCTTGCCAAAAAGATCAACGCGCAGAAAGACGAGCTGACTGCGATGCAGGCACATCTGACGGCGTGGGTCGATTTCCCCGAAGAGGACGTGCCGGAGCTGGACGATGCGCACCTGACCGGGGTTCTGACCGGGGTAAAAGGGGAGCTGGATACCCTGATCCGGAACTACAATGCGGATACTGTCCTGCGCGAGGGCGTGGACTGCGCCATCGTCGGGCGGCCCAATGCAGGCAAATCCACCCTGCTGAACCTGCTGGCGGGCTTTGACCGCGCCATCGTGACCCCGGTGGCCGGTACCACCCGTGATGTCGTGGAGCAGGCGGTGCAGCTGGGAGATGTCCGGCTGAACCTCTTTGACACGGCAGGGCTGCGCCAGACCGAGGATGCCATCGAAGCCGAGGGCATCCGCCGCAGCTGGAAAAAGCTTGAAGAAGCCGGGCTGATCCTCGCCGTGTTCGACGGCTCCCAGCCGCCCACCGGAGAGGATCTGGAGCTGGCACAACATTGTGCCGGGCGCCCTGCCATTGCGCTGATCAACAAAGAAGACAAGCCTACCCGGTTCGATGCAGAGCTGGTCGCGCCGTATTTTGCCATGGTGCTGCCGGTCTGCTGTCAGGAAGAAGCCAGCCGCAAGGTCATTGCGGCTGCGGTGGCGCGGCTGCTGGGAACCAACCAGATCGACCCCCGTGCAGCGAGCCTGTCCGGCCAGCGGCAGCTGTCGGCTGCGCTGCGGGCAAGGGATGCCGTGGCGGGTGCGCTGGATGCGGCGGCAGGCGGCTTTGGTCTGGATGCCGTATCGGTCTGCGTGGACGACGCGCTGGATGCGCTGTGTGAGCTGACCGGAGAGAATGCCTCGGAAGCAGTGATCGAACAGGTCTTTGAGCGCTTCTGCGTGGGCAAGTAAACGCTGCCGGAAGGATTTTTTAGAGGAACCAATATGAACCATTTGGGAGAGTATGATGTGATCGTCATCGGCGCCGGGCATGCCGGCATCGAGGCAGCCCATGCAGCAGCAACGCTGGGGGCAAAAACGGCGATCTTTACCATGAGTCTGGACTCCATCGGCAATATGCCCTGCAACCCCAGCATCGGCGGAACCGCAAAGGGTACGCTGGTGCGTGAGGTGGACGCGCTGGGCGGCTTGATGGGTCTGGCAGCGGATGCGACCTATCTGCAAAGCAGGATGCTCAACAAGGGCAAAGGCCCCGCCGTCCATGCGCTGCGGGTGCAGACCGACCGCAAACGCTATCACGAATACATGAAGCATGCGCTGGAGCTCACGCCGGGGCTTGCCATCCATCAGGCAGAGATCGTTGCCCTGCAGGTGGAAGAGGGCAGAGTGACCGGTGTGGTGACCCAGCTCAACGGCGTGTACCGCGCCAAGTGCGTGGTGCTCGCCACAGGAACGAACCTTGGCGGCAAGATCTTTGTGGGCGATGCGTGGTTCGCGTCCGGTCCGGACGGGATGCACGCGGCCAACGCGCTGACCGAAAGCCTGAAGGAAGCCGGGCTGCCGCTGCGCCGGTTCAAGACCGGCACCCCGGCGCGTGTGCACCGCCGCAGCATTGATTTTTCCAAGCTGGAATGCCAGCCCGGTGACCCGGACGATCAGCTCCAGCCGTTCAGCTTTCTGACCGAAGAACCGATGCACAACAAGGTCGAATGCTGGATCGCCTATACCAACCCGGAGACCCACCAGATCATTCTGGATAACATCCAGCGCAGCCCGCTCTATGGCGGCATGATCGAGGGCGTGGGTCCGCGCTACTGCCCCTCCATCGAGGATAAGGTCGTGCGCTTTGCGGGCAAGGAGCGGCATCCGCTGTTCGTGGAGCCATGCGGCGAGAATACCGAGGAGATGTATCTTCAGGGTGCCTCCAGCAGCCTGCCGGAGGATGTGCAGAACGCCTTCTACCGCAGCATCAAGGGCTTTGAGAATATCGAGATCCTGCGCCCGGCGTATGCCATCGAGTACGACTGCGTGGACCCCACCAGTCTGGAGCTGACCTTGGAGAGCAAAGTGGTCAGGGGCTTGTACGGGGCCGGGCAGTTCAACGGAACCTCCGGCTATGAGGAAGCCGCCGCACAGGGCTTGCTGGCAGGTCTGAACGCTGCCCGCAATGCGCTGGGCAAGGAGCAGCTCGTGCTGCCCCGCCACACGAGCTACTTGGGCACGCTGGTGGATGACCTTGTGACCAAGGGCGTGATGGATCCGTACCGCATGATGACCAGCCGCAGCGAGTACCGTCTGACCCTGCGTCAGGACAACGCGGATACCCGCCTGACCCCCATCGGCAGGGAATACGGGCTGGTGCAGGATGACCGCTGGGCGCATTATCAGCACACCCAGAGCATTCTGGACACGGAGCGCCGCCGTCTGCACGATGCCCATCTGCGCACTGCAGAGCTGCGCGCCGCGATGGAAGCGGCAGGGCTTGCCCCGGCGGCAGAAGGCGGCATTGCCGAAGAACTGCTGCGCCGTCCGGAGATCAGCTACCCGCTGGTGGCAGGGATCATCGGCTGGGGCGAGGAAGTCACCCCCATGCTTGCCGAGCGTCTGGAGACCGAGATCAAGTACGCAGGCTACATTGCGCGTCAGGATCGCATGATCCGGGAGGTCGCCCGCCACGAAAAGACCCTTATCCCGGAGGATTTTGCGTATGCGGAGCTGACCGGGCTGACGCTGGAAGCACGCGAAAAGCTGACTCATATCCGCCCCAAGAACCTTGGGCAGGCGGGGCGCATCCCCGGCGTTTCGCCGTCCGATGTGGCACAGCTCAGCATCGCACTGACGGCGCTGCAAAGCAAAAAGGGACAGTGAAGCGTGGATAAGGAATGGGATAGGAAGGCTGCCGCCTTGCCTCTTGGCTCTCCCTCTGAGAGAGCTGTCACCGGAGGTGACGGAGAGGGCGAGGATGCAGATGTACGGATCCGCCCTCATCCGACTGCTTGCTTCACGCGCAGCTGCTTTCTCCGTCCAGGGGAAAGACTTGCTCAAAAAGGACACGATCAAGATGAAATTGGAGCTTTTTAAAGGACGCCCGGCGGATGAGAGCGGGCGGCTTGCAAAAGAAATACGAACCTACGATGTTTTGGATGCGCTTGGCATCGAATACTGGCGCTGTGACCATGCCTGGATGAACGCCGACACGATGGAAGCCTGCCGCGAGATCGATCTCTGCCTTGGGGCGGCCGTCTGCAAGAACCTGTTCCTCTGCAACCGCCAGAAAACGAATTTCTACCTGCTCATGATGCCGGGAGATAAGCCGTTCAAGACCAAAGAGCTGTCCGGGCAGCTTGGTATTGCCCGGCTGAGCTTTGCTTCGGCAGAGGATATGGAACGATATCTGGATATCACGCCGGGATCGGTCTCGGTCATGGGGCTGGCGAACGACCCGGAGAACTATGTGCAGCTTTTGATGGATGAGGATCTGACCAAAGCGGAGCTTCTGGGCTGCCACCCCTGCATCAACACCTCCTCCCTCAAGCTGCGCACGGTGGATCTGATGGAAAAGTTTCTGCCCCATGTCCACCACAGCCCTGTTTTCGTGCATCTGACCGGAGAATGACAGAAAGGATAAACCTATGATCGACAAACAGCGTTTGGAAGCAAAGTGTTCCACATGGAACATCGCGCTCACCGGTACCCAGCTCGACCAGCTGGATGCCTATGCCCAGATCCTTGTGGACTATAACCAAAAGGTCAACCTGACCGCCATCACCGACCCGGAGGGCATTGAGGACAAGCACTTCCTCGACAGCCTGCTGTTCGCCAGCCAGCCGGAAGTAGCAGGGAAGATGGTGGATGTTGGCGCAGGTGCCGGGTTCCCCGGTATTGTGACCAAGATCTTCAAGCCGGAGCTGGAGCTGACCCTGATGGAGCCGACCGGCAAGCGGGTGGAATTTCTGAAGTATGCCTGTGCGCAGCTTGGTCTGACCGGCGTGGAGTTTGCCAAGGAGCGCGCCGAGGAAGCTGCCCGCAAAGCATGGCGGGAACAGTTCGATCTGGCGTCGGCCCGCGCAGTGGCGGCACTGCCGATGCTGGCAGAGTACTGCCTGCCGCTGGTCAAGGTGGGCGGCAGCTTTCTGGCCATGAAGGGTGCTTCCGGTGAGGAAGAGCTGGCAGCAGCCCGCGGCGCGATCAAGAAGCTGGGCGGCGAATACAAGGAGACCCGCACCCTGCATCTGCCGGGCGGCGATACCCGCACCCTGATTTTGTGCAAAAAGATTTCGCAGACTCCGACCGCTTACCCCAGAAACGGCGGCAAGATCGCAAAAAGCCCGCTGAAATAACACAAAACGAATCGAAACAGCCAAGACCCTGCCGAACGAAAATTCTGGCGGGGTCTTTCTTTGTGTGATACACTGATTTTGAGACTTGAGTTTTCCACCATTTCCCGGAGAAAGGTGGAAAGTTTGGCGCAAAACATCGCACAAGGAGGAGTCTGTTACTATGTTTGAACGCAGAAAAACAACGGGAAAGGTCTACTCGCTCCCCATCGACCAGATCCGACCGTCACCCTTTCAGGCACGCAAGAACTTTGATGAGCAGGAGCTTGCGGCGCTTGCTCAGAGCATCCGGGAAAACGGCCTGCTCCAGCCCGTTACCGTGCGCAAAACACCGGAGGGTTACGAGCTGGTGGCAGGGGAGCGGCGCCTGCGCGCCTGCCGCATGGCCAAGATGAATACCATCCCGGCCATCCTGTGCAGCTACGAGGATGCGCAGACCGCCGCACTGGGTCTGCTGGAAAATCTCCAGAGGATGGATCTGAACCCCTTTGAGCAGGCGCAGGGCCTGCGGGAGATACTGGTGCTGTGGGACTGCACGCAGGCAGAAGCGGCAAAGCGTCTGGGTATGGCACAGCCGACCCTTGCCAATAAGCTGCGGCTGTTGCAGCTCACCACCGATCAGCGGCAGTTCGTGCTGGATAATCAGCTCACCGAGCGCCATGCGCGGGCGGTGCTGCGCCTGCCGGAGAACCGCCGGAGCGAAGCGCTCATCACCATTGCCAAGCGCAGGATGAATGCCCGCCAGACCGACCTGTACATCGAACAGCTCTTGAACAGCGTAGGGAAGAGCCGCCACCGGGTATCGATGGTCAAGGATGTGCGCATCTTCGTCAACACCATCGACCACGCCATCCGTCTGATGACCGACAACGGCGTACCGGCGACCTCACACCGGGAAGAAAAGGATGGCTATATCGAATACACGGTGCGAATCCCGACCGCTTCGGCCTCCAAGTAAGAGAGAAAATGTTCCATGTGGAACAGAAAACCATCTTTTTTCGCGAAAAAGCGGGCAATTCTGGGTAAAAAATCAAAGAAGCGGTTCAAAAAATAAAATAGTTGTGCTATACTAAGTCTATGGCTGCCCTGCCAACGGGGAATGGAGGGCGGCAAAACGCGATGTTCCACGTGGAACAACATGGATTTTCCCCGGAAGGAAGAAACACTCGTGGCAAAAATTGTAGCGATCGCAAACCAGAAGGGCGGCGTTGGCAAGACCACAACGGCGGTAAACCTGTCCTCCTGCGTTGCAGCACTGGGCAAAAAGGTGCTGATCGTCGATCTTGATCCGCAGGGCAACACCACCACCGGCTACGGTATCCCGAAGCGCAGTGTGGAAAATGGCACCTACGAGATCCTTATTGGAGAAGCAACGGCTGCCGAAGCGATCCGTAAAACAGAATACCGGACCGATGTGATCGGTTCCAACACCCGTCTGGCGGGTGCAGCGCTGGAGCTGATCAATCTGCCGGAGCGCACCAACCGTCTGCGCAAGGCGTTGGCACAGGTGCAGAAGGATTACGATTTTATCTTTATCGATTGCCCGCCGAGCCTGGACCTGCTCACCTTGAACGGTCTGTGCGCCTGCGACGGCGTGCTGATCCCGGTGCAGTGTGAGTATTATGCGCTGGAGGGCCTGTCTGAACTGATCTCTACCCTCAAGACCATCCGCAAAAAGTACAACCCTTACCTCGACATCGAGGGCGTGGTGTTCACGATGTTCTCTGGGCGGTACAACCTGACCCTTCAGGTCGTGGATCAGGTGCAGAAGTACTTCGGGCCGAAGGTCTACAAAACAACGATCCCTCGTTCGATCCGCGTATCGGAAGCGCCCAGCTATGGGCAGCCCATCAATTTCTATGAGCCGAAGGGCAAGGGCAGCGAAGCGTACATGGATCTGGCGATCGAGTTTGTGAAGAACAATCGCCCGCGGGACGAAAAGCGCAAGACCCGCGCAGCAAAGGGCAAGAGCGTCCCGCAGGAAACGAAAAACGCTCTGGAAGATTAAACACAGGGGGAAGATGAATGGCAAAAGGTAGAGGAGGACTTGGCAGAGGGCTGGAAAGTCTGTTCGAGGACGCAGCGCCCATCTTTGAGTCCGACGCAAAGGTGGAAAGCCTGCCCCTGCGCGAGATCGAGCCGGATCCCGGCCAGCCCCGCAAGACCTTTGAAGAAGAGGCGCTGGGCGAACTTGCGGCCAGCATCGCAGAGCACGGCCTGATCCAGCCCATTGCGGTAAGACCCCGTCCGATGGGGGGATATACCATCGTGGCAGGTGAGCGCCGCTGGCGTGCCAGCCGGATGGCAGGTCTGACCGAAGTGCCGGTCGTGGTCAAGGATGTTTCCGACGAGCAGGCAATGGAGCTGGCGCTGGTGGAGAACCTCCAGCGTGAGGATCTGGATCCGGTGGAAGAGGCTGCCGGCATCCGGGAGCTGATGACCCGCTGCAATCTGACCCAGGAACAGGCAGCACGCAAGCTCGGCAAGAGCCGCAGCGCACTGGCGAATAGTCTGCGTCTGCTGAACCTGCCGGAAGCGGTTCTGGAACTGCTGAAAAGCGGTTTTATCAATACCGGTCACGCAAAGGTGGTGCTGGGCCTGCCCACGCCGGAGCTGCAGCAGCAGGCGGCGCAGATCATTGCGGACAATCAGCTCAATGTCCGGCAGGCAGAAGCGCTGTGCAAAAAGCTGGCAAAGCCCGCCCGCGAGCCGAAGGAACCGCCTGTGCGCGAGACCTTCCCGGTCGAAGTGGAGGAGAGCCTCAAGCAGGTGCTGGGCAGCGAGGTCAATGTGGCATACCACGGCGGCAAGGGCAAGCTGACCGTCCATTTCTATTCAGACGAACAGCTGCGCGCCTTTGCGAACCTGCTGGGACAGTACCAGATCGAAGAATAACCAAGCGATCCAAGGCGGGGAACACCGCCTTTGAGAACGGCACAGAAACGTGAGTTTCTGCGCGAATGAAATAGAGCAAGGAGAGTTAATCATGCTTGACATCAAATTTGTCCGTGAAAATGCGGATGCCGTCAAGGAGAACATCAAAAAGAAGTTCCAGGACGCAAAGCTGCCGCTGGTGGACGAGGTCATCGAAAAGGATGCCCAGTACCGTGCCTGCCTGAAGGAAGTGGAAGCGCTCAAGGCAGCCCGCAATAAGCTGAGCAAGGCGAACGGCCCGCTGTTCGGTCAGCTCAAGAAGTGCACCGATGAGGCTCAGAAGGCAGAGATCCAGAAGCAGATCGATGCCAACAACGCTGCGGTCAAGGCAGATGCCGACAAGATGGCAGAGCTGGAGGCAGAGGAGGAGAAGCTCGCTGCCCGTATTCAGGAGATCATGTACACCATCCCCAACATGATCGACCCCACTGTGCCCATCGGTCCCGATGACAGCTATAACGTGGAAGCTCAGCGCTTTGGTGAGCCGGTCGTGCCGGATTTCCCCATCCCGTACCACACCGAGATCATGGAGAGCTTTGACGGCATCGATATGGACGCTGCCGGCCGCGTTGCCGGCAATGGCTTCTACTATCTGCTGGGCAACATCGCACGCCTGCACGAGGCTGTTCTGGCCTACGCCCGCGACTTTATGATCGACAAGGGCTTTACCTATGTCATCCCGCCCTTTATGATGCACGGCAACGTGGTGCAGGGCGTTATGTCCTTCCCGGAGATGGACGCTATGATGTACAAGATCGAGGGCGAGGATCTGTACCTGATCGGTACCAGTGAGCACACCATGATCGGCCGCTTCATCGACCAGACTCTGGACGAGGCTACCATGCCCCTGACCCTGACTTCTTACAGCCCCTGCTTCCGCAAAGAGAAGGGTGCTCACGGCATCGAGGAGCGCGGCATCTACCGCATCCACCAGTTCGAGAAGCAGGAGATGATCGTTGTCTGCCGCCCCGAAGAGAGCGCAGAGTGGTACGAGAAGCTGTGGAAGAACTCGGTCGAGCTGTTCCAGAGCATGGAGATCCCTGTCCGTCAGCTCAACTGCTGCTCCGGCGATCTGGCTGACCTGAAGGTGAAGAGCTGCGATATCGAGGCTTGGAGCCCCCGCCAGCAGAAGTACTTTGAGGTTTGCAGCTGCTCCAACCTGGGCGACGCACAGGCACGCCGTCTGCGCATCCGCATCAAGGGCAAGGACGGCAAGAGCTACCTCGCTCACACCCTGAACAACACCTGCGTGGCACCTCCCCGTATGCTGATCGCATTCCTGGAGAACCACCTGCAGGCGGATGGCAGCGTGACCATCCCCAAGGTGCTCCAGCCGTATATGGGCGGTCTGGAAGTCATGGTCCCCACCAAGAAGAAGTAAGAAACGCGTTTTGCAAAGCCGCTCTCTGCCCGCCGCAGAGGGCGGCTTTTTTGCTGCGAAAAAATTTTAGATTTTTTTGAAAAAAGGTGTTGACAAAACGGTTTGTTCTGGGTATAATAATGGAGCGTTCTGCGAGAACGCTAAATAAAATATGGCGGTATAGCTCAGTTGGCTAGAGCATTCGGTTCATACCCGAAGTGTCACCGGTTCAAATCCAGTTACCGCTACCACTTACTACAGAGTTTCGCTAAGATAAGGGGGACGTCGTTCGCAGTAGTGAACGAGGATGTCGGAGGTTTTAGCGAAGCTCTGTATTTGTAAGGCCCGTTGGTCAAGCGGTTAAGACACGGCCCTTTCACGGCTGTAACATGGGTTCGATTCCCGTACGGGTCATAAAAA
>CAZUDU010000010.1:0-24336 GCA_964619455.1 uncultured Faecalibacterium sp. | reverse complement strand
ACGAGCGTTTCGTTCAGGCTAACAGCCTGGAGTTCACTTTCGGCGGCGGCGAGGCTAACGTTGCTGTTTCTCTGGCAAACTACGGCCTGGACGCAGCTTTTGTTACCAAGCTCCCCGCTCATGCGATCGGCCAGTCCGCGATCAACAGCCTGCGCCGCTACGGCGTTGACACCAGCATGATCGTCCGTGGCGGCGACCGCGTTGGCATCTACTACAACGAGAAGGGCGCTTCTCAGCGTGGTTCCGTCTGCATCTACGACCGTGCAAACAGCGCGATCCAGCTGGCTCAGCCCTCTGACTTCAACTGGGATGAGATCTTCGAGGGCGTGGATTGGTTCCACTTCACCGGCATCACCCCGGCTCTGGGCGCAAACGTCGTCGAGATCTGCCTGGAGGCTTGCAAGGCTGCTAAGGCTAAGGGCGTTAAGATCAGCTGCGACCTGAACTACCGCGGCAAGCTGTGGACCCGCGCTGAGGCTCGCGAGGCTATGACCAAGCTGTGCGAGTACGTTGACGTCTGCATCTCCAACGAGGAGGACGCAAAGGACGTGTTCGGCATCGAGGCAGAGGCTACCGACATCTACGGCGGCACCCTGAACCACGAGGGCTACAAGAGCGTTGCTAAGCAGCTGGCTGACAAGTTCCACTTCGAGAAGGTCGCTATCACCCTGCGTGAGAGCCACAGCGCATTCGACAACGGCTGGAGCGCAATGCTGTACGACGTTGCTTCCGACGAGTACTGCTTCTCCAAGAAGTACAACCTGCACATCATCGACCGCGTTGGCGGCGGTGACTCCTTCGGCGGCGGTCTGATCTACGCTCTGCTGACCGGCAAGAACACTCAGGATGCTGTTGAGTTCGCAGTTGCTGCTTCTGCTCTGAAGCACTCCATCGAGGGCGACTACAACATGATGACTGTTGCTGAGGTCGAGAAGCTGGCTGGCGGCGACGGTTCCGGTCGTATCCAGCGCTAAGCTAGGGGTATCCGCTATGGAGATCCGTTATTCCTGCAACCAGAAGGACTTCAAGCGCTATACCACTGAAGAAATGCGTGACGAGATGCTCATCACCGGTCTGTATAAGGCGGATGAGGTCGTTGCGGTGTACAGCCACGTTGACCGTATGGTCACGCTGGGCTGCATGCCGGTGCACGAGACCGTGTCCATCGACAAGGGCATCGACATCTGGGCAAACTTCGGTACCCATTATTTCCTGGAGCGCCGTGAGATCGGCATGTTCAACATCGGCAAGGACTCCACCGGCATCGTCATCGCCGACGGCGTAAAGTACGAGCTGGGCTACAAGGACTGCCTGTACATCACTCAGGGCACCAAGGAAGTCACCTTTGCTTCCGCAGACCCTGAGCATCCGGCAAAGTTCTATATGGTGTCCGCTCCGGCACACTGCGCTTACGAGACCCGCCTGATCAAGATGGCTGATGCAAATCACCGTCCTCTGGGCAGCGTGGAGACCTGCAACAAGCGCACCATCAATCAGTTCATCCACCCGGACGTTCTGAAGACCTGCCAGCTCAGCATGGGTATGACCGAGCTGGACGCGGGTTCCAACTGGAACACGATGCCCAGCCACACCCACGAGCGTCGCATGGAGATCTATACCTATTTTGAACTGCCCGAGGGGCAGGTGGTGTTCCACATGTGCGGCGAGCCGACTCAGACCCGCCACATCGTGATGCACAACGAGGATGCTGTTATCAGCCCCTCCTGGAGCATCCACAGCGGCGTAGGCACCTCGAACTATACGTTTATCTGGGCAATGGGCGGCGAGAACATGGAGTTTGACGACATGGACAACATCGCTACCACCGACCTGCGCTAACGTCTGACACCATTTCAAAGCCCCGTACCGGGTGACCGGCGCGGGGCTTTTTGCTAAATCTTTAACTTTGAAAAGGAGAACATCATGGATCTGTCTGCATTTGATCTGAAGGGCAAGGTCGCCCTCATCACCGGCGGTGCCCACGGCATCGGTTTTTCCATCGCGCAGGGCATGGCACAGTGCGGCGCTGTCATCTGCTTCAACTGCTCTTCGGAAGCAAGCCTTGAAAAGGGCATTGCCGCCTACAAGGAGGCCGGCATCGAGGCACACGGCTATGTGGCCGATGTGACCGACGAGGCTGCTGTCACCGCTATGGTCGCCAAGATCAAGGAAGAAGTCGGCAGCGTCGATATCCTGGTCAACAACGCGGGCATCATCAAGCGCATCCCCATGATCGAGATGAGCCACGACGAGTTCATGCAGGTCATCAACGTGCACGTCGGCGGCGCATTCAACTGCTCCAAGGCTGTCCTGCCCGACATGATCGAAAAGCGTCAGGGCAAGATCATCAACATCTGCTCCATGATGAGCGAGCTGGGCCGCGAGACCGTCTCTGCCTACGCTGCTGCCAAGGGCGCACTGAAGATGCTGACCAAGAACATCGCCTCCGAATACGGCGAGTACAACATCCAGTGCAACGGCATGGGCCCCGGCTACATCGCTACCGCTCAGACCGCTCCCCTGCGCGAGCGTCAGGCAGACGGCAGCCGCCACCCCTTTGACCAGTTCATTACCGCCAAGACCCCCGCAGGCCGCTGGGGCGAAGCGGAGGACATGGTCGGTCCCTGCGTCTTCCTCGCAAGCAACGCATCCGACTTTGTGAACGGTCAGATCCTGTATGCAGATGGCGGCATCCTCGCCTACATCGGCCGCCAGCCCAAGTAAGCATTTTCGCATCGTCTTATTTCATAACGCATATAAAAAACTGCAACTGCCGATTGAAGGCAGTTGCAGTTTTTTATAGGATCATTCTATTCATTAATCCATGTTATAATACCAAAGCTGGCACTGCCAGTAGACATCCTTGTCCACTTTTATAACACTAATACCGATTTTCTCAACGAAATCCAAAACAAATTCGTAAGCCGCACGAATTTGTGCACGCAGCTCCGGAAGTGAAGAGAATTTGCAACTCAACACATAGCAAGCATTTCCGTCTGCATCCGTGTAATTGGCTGTTCCGACCGATGTGTATGGCTTAAGCAAACTATCTTTCTCCGTGATTTTCTCGAGATTTTCTTTCATTGCCGCCCAATCGATTTCATCGTAAGTCAGAGTCGTTTTTCCCGCTTTTTCAAAACATTCTGCATAAATGTTTTCTCTTTCGATGAGCAGTTCTTCCTCAACCAACGGTTTTTTATGGATCTCTTCTCGGTAGTCATTGATCTCTTTCAGGATCAGCTCCCGTGCCGCCGTCTCGTCCGTTGGAAGCGTTCCGCAGCATGCTGTCATCATCAGCAGCATTGCGCCCGCAAGAACCAATGCCATGACCTTCGCAAATTTTTTCATGATATCAACCTCCCTTGATGTTCCCATTGCCTTTTTTACGGCTGTGGGTCGGTTTATATTATGATGATAGCATATTTCCTCGCTCTGTTCAACCTTTTTTTGGATTTGATGCTAGAATTTCCCTCGCTCTTTTTTTACATTTTTTACAAAACTCATACCTTTAAAACCGCGCAGTCGAGCTTTTGCTCTCCGCTTTTCGGTCGATTTCTTCCTTTACGACCATTTTCCCGTTTCTTACCGGCTCGACTGTTTCTCTCGCAAGGAGCACGCCGGAGCCGTTTTATCGCCCTGACTCCGGCTCCACCCCTTGAAAAAATGCCCCGAATCCGCTATCATAGAAGGTGACAAAATCTCCCCTGCGGGAATGGAAAAAGGAGCGTTTTTACTTATGTCGGAAAAACAGATCAAAGGCATCAAAAATTTCTTTGAAGAGTTCAAAAAGTTCGCCATGCGCGGCAACGTGCTGGATATGGCAGTCGGCTTGGTCGTCGGCTCGTCCTTCACTGCCATCGTCAACTCTCTGGTCGGTGATCTGATCTCTCCCATCATCGGTCTGTTCTTCCAGACCGACTTTACCGATGTTGTGCTGACCATCCGTGATGTCGATATCAAGGTCGGTTCGTTCATCACTGCGGTCATCAACTTTGTTCTGGTGGCATTCGTGCTGTTCGTGCTGATCAAGCTGGTCAACAGCCTGCAGAAGAAGCCTGAGCCGAAGGAACCCGAAGCACCCTCGGCTCCCACCACCAAGAACTGCCCCTACTGCCAGTCCGAGATCGCGATCAAGGCAGTCCGCTGCCCCCACTGCACCTCCAAGCTGGAGGGCTTCCCGGAGGTCAACGACTGATCTTCTGGCTTATAACCGAACAAAAGCACCCCGTTCCGATGTGTGGAACGGGGTGCTTTCTGTTTTTGTTGTTTGGAAGCTGCTTACTTCACGTTGGTCAGCTCTGCGATCTTGTGGTAGATCTCGGTGTTGTCGTACACGCCGCCGAACTTCTCTGCGCCAACGCCCATCGCATAGACATTCACCATTGCGCCGGTATGTGCGTAGGTGGTGTGATCCATGCCGGACTTGTGATTGATGGTGTGGCAGATCGCCATCGAGAAGGGCACATAGGTGCCGTACAGCTCGTAGTCCTGCTGAGTCATCTTGTCCTGTGCGGATGCACCCACCGCCAGCGTGCGCTCGTAAGCGGTGCGAAGCTGATCCGCCTCGTAGTCGGTCAGCAGCAGCTTGCCTGCCTGTGCCGCATCCGGGTCACCGGGCAGCGTCAGACCAAAGCATGCCTTGACATCCTTCATGGCATCCTCAAAGGAGGTGCCGTTTGCGCAGTAGCCCGCCACATAGTCGGTATCAAACTTTGCGTAGGACATCTTCTGCTGGGTGAGGTTGGTCAGGAAGGTGTCATAGTTGGTGCTCTTATAGCCGATCGCCATGCCGCCGGTCTCGTGGTCGGCAGTGACAAGGATCAGCGTCTCATTGGGGTGTGCACGGTAGAAATCCACTGCCTCCTGCACTGCGTTGCTCATCTCCAGCACATCGTGGATGGAAGCGGCTGCATCGTTGGCGTGGCATGCCCAGTCGATCTTGCCGGACTCGGTCATAAGGAAGAAGCCTTTCTTGTTGTCCAGCAGCTCGATGCCCTTTTTGACGTAGTCGGTCAGCTTCCACTCGCCCTCGGCAGCGTCCATCGCGTAGTTCATCGCCTTGCCGTCTGCAAGCTGCTCGGCAATGATGAGGGTCTTGCCGTCGCCCGCCTTCAGAGCCTGTGCCGCTGCCTGCGTGGTCACGACCTTGTAGCCTGCCTGTGCTGCCACGGTGTGGTTATCCGGCACAGTGCCATCGCCGTTATTCTTCTGAAAATCGCCGCCAGCAAAGTATTCAAAGCCGCTGTTCGCCAGCTCCACGCCGATCTCATAGTAGTTGCGGCGGCTCGCCTGATGTGCATAGAACGCCGCCGGGGTCGCATGGTCGATGTTGACGGTCGAGATCACGCCGACCTTGTAGTTCTTCTGTGCATGGAGCTTTTCTGCAATGGTCTCGTAGGGCAGATCCCGGCTCCACGGGCACATGTTGATGACACCGCTCTCGGTCTTGTTGCCGGTCGCGATGGAAGTTGCCGTAGAAGCGGAATCCGGGCAGAAGGAGGTGCTGTCGTAGGTGGTCACGCTGCCCACCTGCGGGAAGGAGGTGAAGCTCAGCTCCCCTTCGGTCACAGCGCCGTCGTTCTCCACGGTACCCTTGTAAAAGCGTGCCGACTGGATCTGCGCAGTGCCCATGCCGTCACCAATGAACAAAAAGATGTACTTGGGTTTCTGGAACAGATCCAGCAGACCGTTTTCCTGCTCTGCGGCGGTCTGTGCACTTGCAGCAGATGCTGCCGGTGCCGCGGCGGCCAGACCCATTGCGGAAGCCGCTGCGCCAGCCTTCAAAAAGCTGCGGCGGGAAATTTTCAGTTCTTTCATTTTCTATACCCCTCTCATTTTGGTCATTCAGTCCTCTGTTGCTCGGAACAGCTTTATTGTAGCGCAGCCCGCCCGCCTTGCGAAACCATGCCCGTGCAAAACCGCCGTAAAACTTTCCGGACAGTTTTTGCGGCAATGTAAAGCCTGCCGCAGTGTGTGTAAAATTTTTCCTGTCTGGTTTCGGGTCGACTTTTTCCACCAAACTCCGCCGGAAGGGTTGAAAACCAAGGGGGTTCCATAGTACAATAAAGGTGTATGAGTCAACGAAGAGAGAGGGAACATGATATGACAGCATCAAAGATCAAGGTCCTTGCACTGGATCTGGACGGCACCCTGACCAACGACCAGAAGATCGTCACCCCGCGCACCCGCGCCGCACTGGACGCTGCGATCGAGCAGGGCGTTACCATCGTACTGGCCTCCGGCCGCCCCACGGCGGGCATCATGCCGCTGGCAAAAGAGCTGGAACTGGACAAGAAGGGCGGCTGCGTACTGTCCTACAACGGCGGCGCCATCGTGGACTGCCGCACCGGTGAAACGCTGTACCAGAAGGAGCTGGATCCGGCTCTGGTGCCTGAGCTGTGCGCCTTTGCCGCCGAGCAGGACGTTGCCATCGTTACCTACAATACCGAGGGCGTGGTTTCGGAGCGCCCGGAGGACGAGTGGGCACTGCGCGAGTGCTTTACCTGCAAGCTGCCCATGACCGGCGTTGAAGACCTTGCCGCTTATGTGGATTACCCCATCTGCAAGATGCTCATCACGCTGGATCCGGCACGCCGGGATGCCGTCTGCGCCGCCGGCAAGCAGCGCTTTGAGGGCAGAATGGATCTGTACCCCTCCAGCCCCTTCTTCATTGAAGCGGTTCCGCAGGGCGTTGCCAAGGACGCCAGCCTGAGCGCACTGCTGGAGCGCATGGGCCTGACCCGTGAAAATCTCATGGCCTGCGGTGATGGCCTGAACGACCGCTCCATGATCGCATACGCTGGGGTAGGCGTTGCCATGCAGAACGCCGAGGAGCCGGTCAAGGCGGCGGCAGATTATGTGACCTGCGCCGACAACAACCACGACGGCGTTGCCGAAGCGGTGGAAAAATTCATTCTGGGCTGATCCCTTGCCCAAACGATACGAGAGGACTACAAAACAATGCCACGCAATCTGGTTTTATTTGATCTGGAATGGAACATCGGCTACCAGCCGTATACCTTCAACTACCACGGAGTGCAGCAGACGCTGCGGGGCGAGATCATCGAGATCGGCGCTGTCAAGATCGACGAGGATGCCAACGTGCTGGACACCTTTTCCATCCGGCTGCGCCCCCGCATCTTCCGCAAATTGCAGCACCACATTGCCAAGGTCACCGGGCTGACCCAGGCAGACCTTGACAAGGGTGAGCCCATCGTGCAGGGTCTGCGCCGCTTTATGCAGTGGTGCGGCCCGGATGCCGAGTTTGCCGAGTGGGGTCTGGACGATGTTCCTGTGCTCAAGCAAAACCTGTTTTTGTGCAACATCGACGAGAGCCGCCCCACTGTCTGGTACGACCTGCAGCAGATCTTTCTGCGGGAGCACCCCCGTAAGGAGGGCGAGGGCATGACGCTGGAAAGTGTCGTGACCCGGATGGGCATCCCGATGGAGCGGCCGTTCCACGATGCACTGTCTGACACGCTGTACACGGCGGACATCTGCCGCTTGCTGGATCTGCGGGCAGGGATCGCCGCCTACCCCACCGAGGAGCAGGCACTGCACCAGAGCCTTTGCCCCCAGCCGGGTGATTACCGCGGCTTTACCGTCTTCAAGGGCTATGTAGAGCAGTATGCATGGCGCAACGAGCCGCGCATCTACACCGCCGACTGCCCGGTATGCGGCACCGCGCTGGTGCCGGATGAGATCTGGCTGAAAAAGGGCAGCAACAGCTGGTACACGCTGGCACAGTGCCCGCACTGCGCCGGGGGCGAAAATGATGCTGCCCGCGGCGTGTTCCAGCGCTACAAGCTCGCCCGCCGGGACGGCCTGCACTGGAGCTTTGCGCGCTGTGTGCAGATCCCGGACGATGAGTCCCTTGCCAAGTGGAACAAGCAGCGCACCGCCCAGCTTGAGCGCAGCCGCGCCCGTGCTGAAAAGTGACCTACTGAAAAATAAAGCTGCTCTCTTTGCAGAAAAACACGCTTGCCATCTCGTTGTATCATTGACAGACCCAACGAAACTGGCAGAAAAAGCTCAAACTTTGTTCATGCCCTCGTCACAGGTTCTGGATATACTAGCGGCAAGGGCTTTGCCCCATCGCTGCGGACAGAAGGGAACGAGCATAAATGCAACACACGATCATGCAATGGCTGCACCAACTGACGACACTGGAATTCTGGCTGACACTGCTGGACAGATTCGAGGGTCTGGGGCCGGTCGCGCCCATCCTGCTGGCAATGGTGGAATCCTTCTTTCCGCCGTTGCCGCTGGTCGCCATCGTTGCGCTGAACGTTGCCGCACACGGCGGGCTGCTCGGCTTTCTGTACAGCTGGGCAGGGGTCGTGCTGGGCGGCACGGTCATGTTCCTGTTTTGGCGGCAGGTGGTCAAGCCGCATTTCTGGAAGCTCGCCAGGCGCTTTCAAAAGCTGGAAAAGGCCCAGCAGTGGGTCAACCACTTCGACACCTCTTCCCTGTTCATGCTGGCGCTGCTCCCCTTCACTCCCACCTCCTTCATGCACCTCGCATTCGGCATCTCGGATTTTGAGGAAAAACGCTACCTTATCACCGTTCTGCTGGCAAAGGGCGTGATGGTGGGCATGATGGCATTGTTCGGGCAGTCTCTTGTCAGCTCGCTGAAAAACCCCTTCTACCTCATCCTCTCCGTTCTGCTGTGGGGCGGGATGTACTGGGCAAGCAAGTGTTTCTGCAAGCGGCATCATCTGGAATGACCCTGTGGAGGTTTTTATGTCCAAACCAAAGATCGCCTTTATCTGTGTGCACAACTCCTGCCGGAGCCAGATCGCAGAAGCTCTGGGCAAGCACCTCGCCGGGGAGCGGTTCGACTTCTACTCTGCCGGCACCGAGACAAAGCCGCCGATCAATCAGGATGCAGTTCGCCTGATGAAACAGCTCTATCAGATCGACATGGAACAGACCCAGTACAGCAAAACCATCGACCGCATCCCCACGCCGGATCTTGCCTTTTCGATGGGCTGCGATGTCGGCTGCCCCTTTATTGGCAGAGCCTTCGACGATGATTGGGGTCTGCCGGACCCGACCGGAAAAAGCGATGCGGAATTCGTCGCTGTCATCCGTGCGATCGAGTCGAAGATCCTTCAGTTATAACAAAGCCCCTCCGGAGCAGATGCTCCGGAGGGGCTTTGTTGTATCCCGCTTTTATTTTATATCGTCCGGAAAACCGCTCACATTCCATGTCTCGCCTGCTCCGCAGCAAGCTCCTGCTGGAGGGCTGCCTTACGGTGGTCGAGCAGCAGATCCTTGTTGTAGCGGAAATACCGGTCGCAGCCGTTCTCGGTGAGGAAGGCGTGCGCTGTGGGTGAAACGGTCAGCTCGGTAACGAACACCACCAGCTCCTGACTTTCGCCAAATGCCTGTTCCATAAAGTCGAACGCCGCTTCCAGCGCTGCGCTGGCAGTCTGCTGGGCATCCTCCCGCTTTTCCGCAAGGGACTGGAACTGCCCGCGCAGCAGATCGAACGCTTCCCGCGTGCCGACGGCATTCGCGCGGCGCAGCTCGCTCTCCCACTGGCGCAAAGCAGCAAGCACCCGCAGCCGGTCGCCCAGCTCGGTCTTGCTCAAAAGCCCTGCGGCGCGGCGGCTCTGGGTCTCGGCATCGTAATCTCCGATCTGCTGGCGGAACAGCTCTGCCGAGCCGTCCGGGATGTCCTCCGGCAGGGTGGAAAGCGCCTTTTTGGTCTCGCGCAGGAACGCATAGCAGGCATCTGCCACTGCATCTGCTTGACGGGATGCCGCAAAACGAGTATCCAGCCCCGCCAGCAGCAGACTGACCAGACTGAGCCGCTCGTCAAAGGGTGCCTGCATCAGCCGCGCAAAGACAGCGGGCTTTGCCTGCCCGGCAAGGATCTCCTCCACGCCGTAGTCGTCCCGGTATTTGTAGTACAGATCCAGATACGCGGAAAAATCCTCCGCGATCTTCGGGTGCTGGAGATACTGGCGGATCAGCTCCTCATCTGCCTGCATGCCGAGCTGCTCGTAGGTATCCAGCAGGTTGGACAGATCCTCCCAGCCGCGGGCGGTCACGAACTGGGTGCCGTCCACATCCGCGTTGATCTGATAGAAGTTCTGCGGGTGCAGCTCCAGATAGCTCAGGATGGCGCTGTGCAGGTGCGCTGCACGGGCGTATTCCTTCCAGACCGGCAGATCCGGCTCCAGATCCATCCGGCGCACGCGGTCCAGTGTCACGATGTCAAAATCCCGCACCGACTTATTGTATTCCGGCGGGTTGCCTGCCGCCACGATGACCCAGCCAGCCGGCACCGCCTGGTTGCCGAAGGTCTTGCATTGCAAAAACTGCAGCATGGTGGGGGCAAGCGTTTCGGACACGCAGTTGATCTCGTCGATGAACAGGATGCCCTCCGAAAGCCCGGTGGCCTCCATCTTAGCATAGATGCTGGCGATGATCTCGCTCATGGTGTACTCGGTCACCGAAACGTCCTTTTCACCATAGTGACGCTGGCGGATAAAGGGCAGACCCACCGCGCTCTGGCGGGTATGGTGGGTGATGGTGTAGGCCACCAGTGCCACCCCGCACTCCCGCGCGACCTGCTCCATGACCTGCGTTTTGCCAATGCCCGGAGGCCCCATCAGCAGAATGGGGCGCTGACGGATGGCTGGGATGGCATATTCGCCCACCGCATCCTTGGCAAGGTAGGCTTTTACGGTGCGTTCGATCTCTTCCTTGGCTCGTTTGATGTTCATATCTCGTCCCTCACGAATTGTTCAGATCCCGGTACAGATCATCCTCTTCGGCAAGCGCCTGTGCCAGCTCACTGGCAGAGCGTGCAGCCGCACCGGTAAATTCTTCTTCCTCCAGAACCACCTTCATCGCCCACGGCGGCACGTTGGCGTCGTCGAACCGATCCCCCAAAAAGAGGAATGCGGTGTCATAGGGCGGGCGGCGGGCGGGGTAAGCCCCCATGCCGTCGGTAAAGTAGAGCAGCCCCCGCAGATGGCTGAATTTTTTCTCCGCACAAAGGCGGCTGACATATTCAAATGCCGGGCGGAAATCCGTTCCACCGCCGCCCCGCAGCTCAAAGTGATTCATGGCACGGATCAGCTCGTCCTCGTTGCGGATCAGGATATCCTGCTGCACGGCATTGTCTGCCTGAATGAGATGCAGGTTCATCCGGTGGAAGAAGTTCTCCCGCCCTTTGAGCAGGGTGTAGGTCTCGGCGAGGAAGGCGCGTACCAGCTCGCCGGAGGTGGAATAGCTGGTGTCGATGACCAGCGCAAGCTCCTCGACCTTCTTGCTCTCCCGCGTTTCCAGCGGCTCGATCAGGGGCATATCGCCGTAGACCGACAAGCCGTAGGTGTAGAAGTTCAGGTCGAACTCGTCCGGGTCCAGTCTGACTTCCTCCCGTGTGACGCAGAACCGGCGCAAAAAGTCCTGATAGCTGCGGCGGCTCCGGTTCGCCGCTTTGACCTGCTGTTTGAGTGCGTCTGCACCGTCCCCGGCTTCCTTGTCACGCAGATCCATCTCGGTCTGCATCCGCTCCCCGATCTTCTGCCAGGTCTTTTGCGGCAGCGGGGTGGGCATCTGCTGGGGCGCATCGGGCGGATCATCCCGCCACAGGCGGTGATCATCGGCATAGAACTCCCGTTCCAGCTGGCGCAGCACACCGGGGGTCTGGCGGCAGAGCCAGCGGTAGATGGGCGCGGCAGCGATCACCCTCTCTTCCTCCGCGATACGGCGGTAGGCGTTCTGGCGCACATAGGTCAGCGGGCGCTGAACGCTCTTGCGCCCCAGATGGTCGATGACGTTTTCCACGGCGATATCACAGGCAAGATGCCACAGCCGCTTCTCCCGCTTGCCGCGCATCCAGAGATGCCGGAATACACAATGGAATACCGTATGCAGATACAACCGGTTGAGATATTTCGGGTTCTCCTGATAGAGCCGCAGCAGCGCGCTGGGCTGGTAATACAGGGTCACGCCATCGGTCGCAAGCACACCGCAGCGCTCGTCCGGCACGGGGTCGAGCGCCGACAGCGCCATATCCAGAAACCGAAAATCCAGATACAGCCCGCTGCGCACGACCGCCAGTACCTCCATACCCATCCGCTCCTGCCACTGCTCGTGCGTTTCTGGCTTGGCAGACTGGAACGGCTTGCGCGGGTCGAAGAATTTTTCTTTTTGGAGCAAGCACCCACCCCCTTGAGATCAGAAATCGAAATCGTATCGTTTCGGCTTTTTTGCCGCTGCGTATTTTTGGTATTCCGCATCCGCCAGCAGTGCCGCGGCAGACGCATCGTCCGCTTTTGCGGCAAGCGCCGCGCCCTCTGCAAAGGCCGCCTTCTCCATGACGTCCAGTGCCAGAAGCGCCCGGATGCCGTCCAGATCCTGCGCCTTGAGCAGCCGGGCAAGCACCCGCCCGGTGTTCTGCGCCAGAAATGTGCGGTAGGCTTCCGCCGCCGTCGGCGCAAGTTGCCACGGGTAGCGCAGACGCTCAAAGCAGAGCATTGCCATGATGTTGGCATCGTCCGCGTCATGCCCCTGCGGGAAAATGCCGTCGTATTCTGCGGGGAGGAATCTGTAGTTCAAAAAACACTGTCTGTAATGATACCCCTGCCCGGAAAAGGTATGCAGCAGGATGTGCGCGGGCGTTTCTTCAATGTCCTCCCAGTAAGCGGGGTACCACAGCACAGCGAGCGGCTTCTGCTGCGGCGCGAACACCAGCCGCACCGCCTCGGTGATGCTGTTCACCAGAACGAACGCCCCGGTAGGCTGATCCGGCGCAGCTTGCACCACGATCGTCTCCAGCGCAAAGCAGTTGAGAAAGACATCGCTGCTCAAGGTCAGTCCGCCTGCCCCGACCGTGATGCGGCGCAGCTTGCGGCAGTTGTAGAACGCACAGCTCCCGATCACCGCAAGGCTGCCCGGCAGCACGACTTCTTCCAGAAAATTCCCGCAGATGACCGGCAGCTCTTCTGCCGGCGGTGCGCCGTCCCCAAAGTCCAGATCATACCGCCGGGCGCTGCGGCTCTGCCCAAAGGCACAGAGCAGGCGCACCTCACCCGTGTCATCCACCCTGTACCGGCAAAGCGCTGCGTACGGCGGCAGGCTGCGCGGCTTTTCCGAAAAGCAGTAGTCCCCCAGCTCGGTCAGCACAAAGCTGCCGCCCTCCGGCGCAGGCAGCGCGTCCGGCAGCACGACACAAGGTGCATCTCCATACACCCGCACCAAACGGGCTGTGCCGTTTGCCAGCGGAAGGATATCCAGTTCCAATGTGCTGCGTTGCTCTGTCATCGTTCAAAACCTCTGCTTTTTGTATCATTTGCATTCAGAATCAGTATAATCCATGCCGGGGTGGTTGTCCAGCCCGGAAAACGCTCTGTTTGCCGCCCGCACAGCCAAAAGCCCCGGCCTTTTTTCAAGACCGGGGCTTTTGGCTGTGCAGAGATAGGAGGAAACGTTATGACTGCGTGGTCACAGTACTGCTTCCACGCTCTTGGTGACCATTACATCGCTGCCTGTACCGCAGACGTTGTGCAGAACGATCATCCCCGCACGGACCGGCGCCGTCAGCACGACCGTTCGGATCTCTTCCATGACCAGGAAGATCTGTTCTTTTGGGACGGCTTCGGTCAGCCGGACGCTCGTGACCGGAAGCACGCCGCCCTTGACCAGCACCGAGCTTGCGATAGTGCGGCGCGGTGCCGTCAGCTCCTGCCGGACATATTCTTCACCGCGCGGGCAGGTGTGCCCTGTGACCGAGAGGATCTGCCCGTTTTCCAGCTCTGCTTCGATCTCGCAGCCGTTGGGGCAGATGATGCAGGTATAACACTTTTTCATTCCACCGACACCTCCAGTGCACCGGTATCCAGCAGCTTGTCTGCCGGCACCTTGAATTGGATCATCTCTGCCGGGATCGCTTTTTTCATCTTTTTGGCAGCGACTTCTACCCCGTTCTGCCGGACAACGATCCGGCAGTCACGGTACTGTCCCCGGACGCGCAGTGAGAGAGTGAACGCATTTTTTCCGCTGACGCGCTGCGGGATGGTATGCCCGATCCCTTCGCCGCAGATAACATCCAGTGCACAGGAGGCTGCTTCCTGACCGGAAAGATACGCCGCCGTATGCTGTGCCAGCGTTTCCGCTTCCATCGAGACAAAGTCGACCAAGTCGTGCACATGAAGTACGTTGCCCGCCGAGAACACACCCGGCACACTGGTCTGCAGACATTCATCGACCCGTGCGCCGCCGGTGCGGGGGTCGATCTCGATCCCTGCATCCTCCAGCAGCTGGTTTTCCGGCAGAAGCCCCACTGAAAGAATCAGGGTGTCGCAGGCATATTCCCGCTCAGTGCCGGGGATGGGGCGGCGCTGTGCATCCACCTCCGAGACGGTCACGCCAGTCAGACGCTCCCGGCCGTGGATCCCGGTCACGGTCTGGCTGAGGTACAAAGGGATGTCGTAGTCGTCCAGACACTGCACGATGTTGCGCGGCAGCCCGGACGGATAGGGCATCAGCTCGAACACTGCCTGCACATGTGCGCCTTCCAGCGTCAGCCGACGTGCCATGATCATCCCGATATCACCCGAGCCAAGGATGATGACTTCCTTGCCCGGCATCCGGTTATAAAGGTTCATATAAGCCTGTGCCGTACCTGCCGTGAATACACCCGCCGGGCGCTCGCCGGGGATGCCAAGTGCACCGCGGCTGCGCTCCTTGCAGCCCATTGCCAGCACGATCGCCTTTGCCTGATACTGACGCAGCCCCTTGCGCGTGGCAGCAGTTACACAGCGATCCGCCGTCAGACGCAGCACGGTCGCATTGGTCTCGTAGGGGATACCGCGCGCTTCCACCTCATCGATGAATGCCTGCGCGTATTCCGGCCCGGAAAGGCTCTCGCCAAAGCGTCCCAGACCAAAGCCATCGTGGATGCACTGGCGCAGGATCCCGCCCAGTGCCGCTTCGCGCTCCAGAATGACCAGATCCCGCACGCCAAGCTTGTGCAGTTCGACTGCGGCTGCCAGACCGGCAGGGCCGCCACCAATGATCACGACCTCTTTGTGTTCCATGCTTCAGTCCTCCTTGCGCATCTCACCCGCGAGCAGCCACGCCCCCTGCCGGTTATATCGGACCGCCTGCGGTGCCTGCCCCAGCTCCTGCTCGATCATCTGCTCGATCTTCATCTGGCAGAAACCGCCCTGACAGCCGCCCATCATCGCGCGGGTGCGGTACTTGATGCCGGTCATCGTCGAGACCTCCAGCGGGTTGTGGATCGCCTGCCGGATCTCCGCTCTGGTGACCTCCTCGCAGCTGCAGATCATCTCGCCGTAATCCGGATCCTGTGCGATCAGCTCTGCCTGCTGCTCCGGTGTGCAGGACGCAAACCGCACGATGCCCTTGTGATGCGGGTCAAAATCCGGGTTCGGCTCAAACGCTTCGCGCTCCAGCATCATGCCGATCGCATAGCGCGCCAGCGGCACAGAACCGGTCAGGCCGGGGGATTCGATGCCCACAAGGTTGACCACCTGCGGCGCGATCTCGTCCCGGATCTCGACCTTCCAGTCCTGGATCGCCCCCTTCTCGTCCACCCATTTGGGCTGGATGCCCGCAAAGGTACGGATCTGATCCTTTTTGAAGATATGCGGCCACAGCTTTGCACCTTCTGCTGCAAGGCTTTCGATGTTGGGCTGCGGCACCTGATAATCGTCCATGACGGCGGTGTTTTCCGCATCCGGGCCGACCGTCACATTGCCGTCCACCGTCGGGGTGATATGGATGCCCATATAGGTATTGCTGGGCACCGGATAGATCGGCATGGGCAAAAGGCTGCCCATGCGTTTGTGCAGCACGATATAGTTGCTGCGCGAGCCGATCACGCGGTAACCGGTCAGCCCCAGCAAATCCGAGATCTGCTTTGCACCAAGCCCTGCGGCGTTGACCACCCACCGGGTGGTAAAATCGCCCTTTTCGGTGTGCAGGCAGTACAGCCCCTCCGTGCGGGTGATATCGGTCACTTTATGGTCAAAATAGAACTCCACCCCGTTTGCATGGGCGTTCTCTGCCAGCGCAACAGTATACAAAAAGGGGTCCATAATACCGCTGCTGCGCGACCACATGGCAAACTTGCCCACAACGGCGGGTACCAGCTCGTGGAGCTTTTCTTCCCCGATCATTTCCAGCCCGGTGCTGCCGTTGATCGCGCCCTGCTCCATCGTGCGCAGAAGCTGTGCCCGATCCTCCTCGGTATTGCCGACCAGCACCTTGCCGCAGCGCTCAAAGGGGAAATCCAACTCCTGCGCAAGCTGATCCATGATACGGTTGCCTTCGACGCAGCAGCGCGCCTTCAGGCTCCCGATCGGGTTGGCAAATCCGCCGTGTACGACCGCCGAGTTGCGGCCACTCGTTTCGTTGCAGACATCCAGATTTTTTTCCAGCACCGCGATCCTGAGCCGATAGCGGGCAAGCTCCCGCGCGATGGCGCTGCCGACCACGCCCGCACCGATCACGATGACATCATACCGTTCCAGCATAGGGTCCACCTTTCTTGCCGATCGTCCGGTCAAAGAAATATATTTCGTTAAAATAAATATATATCGTTCCCAAACCGCTTGTCAAGAGGGCAGCTCTCTTCCGCCTCACAAAAAATGCTGCGTCATTTGGTCGTTTTGACCATACGATGCAGCATTTTGTTATTTGAAATAATCCGGGTAGGACTCCCGCAGGGTCGAAAGGTTTTCGGTATAGCGTTCCATGTGTCTGCCAGCAATGGCGCGGGCAGATACCGCATCCCTGTGTTCCAGTGCACGCACCAGCTCTTCGTGATCCTGCAGGATCGCCTGCGCCGGGCGGCAGCGGAAGCTGAGGATGGTGGTCCGGTCAAAGTGAGGTGCAATGCTTTCCACAAGATCGTGCCAGTAAGGACGGCCGCACATCTGATAGAGCATCCGGTGGAACTCCTTGTCCAGTGCAAAGATCTTGTCTTCCTGCGCACGGGAGATGTACATCTGCCAGAGGGCCACGTTCTCCCACAGCGCCTCGATATCCGCCTGCGTCAGCTTATGGCAGGCCATCTCTGCCAGCTCGGTCTCCAGCACTGCACGCAGATGCCGCACCTCCTCGACCAGCTCCGCATCGATGAGCGAAACATAGGTACCGATCTTGGGTCGAATCTCGATCAGCCTGCGCTGTGCCAGCTCCAGCTCCGCTTCCCGGAAGGGCGTGCGGCTGACTCCCAGCTTTTCGCACAGCTCCGACTCATTCAGCTTTTCGCCGGGGATCAGTCCGGTGCGGATGATGTTGTCCACAAGGACCCGCAGCACATATTTTTTGGCGGACTCATGCTTGCCGCGCTCTGAGATCTGCACCATAGACGAGGGCTTCCTCTTTTCCACTTTTTTCTAAATTATACGCCATACCAAGGGGTCTTGTCAAATCTTTTCTTCCCTTCGGCATCTTTCCATCCAAAAGTAGGAAAATAAGTATGTAACGCGTTTCCCTCGCCATTTTTCCGGCAATTTTCTCTTTGTTTCCTTAAATCATAAAAAACCGTTATTTTTACCATAAAACTAAGATTTAGTGAAAAAATTTAAAAACCACTTGACAATTTTTACACGATAGCGTATCATGAAATCGCAATGAAAGCGGATACATAGTTCTTGCAACTTCAATTTCCATGCATTCTTTTTTATCCGGCTCAAGTGGAGCATCTCCACACGAAGAATAACAGAACCCAAAACACAAGGAGGACTTTCGTATGAAAAAGATCTCTCGCCGCAGCTTCCTGAAGATCACTGGCGCTTGTGGCGCAGTCGTTGGTCTCGCCGCCTGCGGCGCAAGCACCGGCGGCGCAGCCGGCAGCACCACTTCCAGCGGCAAGAAGTACATTCTGCGTGCTTCTTCCAACCAGGCAGCGACCAGTACCATCGGCATGGCTCTGGCAAAGTTCGTTGAACTCGTCAATGAAAAGGGTGCCGGCAAGATCGAGGCGACCGCAAACTATGGTTCCGAGCTTGGCAGCCAGGCAGAGCAGGTCGCAATGGCGATCGCAGGCGATCTGGAGCTTGTGCTCTCCACCCCCGGTACCGGCCCGGGTGCCTACGAGGGTCTGGAGCAGATGCAGATGTTCGAGTTCCCCTTCCTGTTCAAGGACAACGACCACTACCGCCGCGTGCTGAAGGGTGCCGAGCCGAAGGTCAACGAGCTTGCAAACACCATCGGTCTGACTGCCATGTGCGGCCAGTCCATGGGCTCCCGCGATATGCTGACCACCGTTCCCGTCAACACGATGGCTGACATGGAAGACCTTGTCATGCGCGGCCCCAACGCCATCTACAACGGCATGTTCGAATGTCTGGGCGCTGCCGGCATCACCATGGACTGGAACGACATTTACACCTCCCTGTCCCAGAATGTCTGTCAGGGCTGTGAAGGCTCTCCCGTCATGCTGAACGCCTCCAAGCTGCAGGACAACGCAAAGTATCTGGCGATCACCAACCACATCATCGCCTGCATCTACTACTTCTTCAACACCGAATGGCTGGAGTCCCTGCCGGAAGACGTGCGCACCATCGTTGTGGACTGCGCAAAGGAAGCAACCGAGTATCAGGAATCCATCGATGACGAAGCACAGGTCGCTGCACTGCAGGCCATGAAGGACGACGGCACGATCGTGACCGAACCTGCGGACATTCAGGCCTGGAAGGATGCCTGCGCTCCGATGAAGGACGAATACCGTGCAAAGGGTGCGGCATGGGCAGAGTTCACCGATCTGCTGCTCTCCATTGATTGATCCGACTGCCGCGGTATAGGTTCAAAACACAAAGCCTGATCTGCATCTTTCTTTATCAGAAATTTTCAGATCAGGCTCTTTTTAAAGTAAAATCAACACAGGAGGTGTTATTTTGAACACACTCAGAAAGATCGATAAGACCTTGAATTTCATCCGCACCTTCGCACTCGTTGCACTGCTGGTCTCCATGGTCGGCATGTGCACGATGAACGTCGTGCTGCGCTACCTCATCAAAGGCGTTTCCTTCCTGCGGCCCTTCTCTTGGGTCAACGAGCTGATGCAGATGCTGGCGATCTGGGTCGTTTTCCTTGCTGCCGGTCTCGGCGTGCGGCAGGATGCTCATGTCAGCCTTGAGAGCTTTATGCAGAAATATCTGCCCGAAAAGTTTGCCGCGATCCTGAAAAAGGTCGCACAGGTCGTTGTCATCGCTACGCTGGCACTGCTGATCGTGATCGGCATCCAGCAGACCCTCAAGATGCGCACCAGCTACCTGCAGAACCTGCCCATCTCCAACGCATGGTTCTACGCCGCCATCCCGGTCGGCTGCAGCTATCTGCTGTACGAATACCTGCTGATCCTGGTCTTTGGCAAGAATCCGTTCCTCCCGACGGAGGGTGAAGACGAGACCATTACCAGCGCATATTAACAGGAGGAGGACACAATGCTTACTGTATTTCTGATTTTTGTGGTTCTGCTCGCGTTCATTTTTCTGGGCTTCCCCATCTTTATGTCTCTGCTGATTACCGGCATCCTGTTCCTGACGCTGGGCGGCAACTCGCTGGGGCTGACCGTCATCAAAATGTTCGGCAGTGCCAACAGCCTTTCGCTTCTGGCGATCCCCTTCTTTGTCACCGCTGGCAACATCATCATGAAAGCCCGCATCACCGATAAGCTGGTCAACTTTGCAGATGCAGCGGTCGGCTGGCTGCCCGGCGGTCTGGGCCATGTGAACGTTCTGACCTCTATGATCTTCGGCGGCATTCAGGGCAGCGGCTGTGCAGACGCAGCGGCTATTGGTGGCATGCTGATCCCCGCCATGGAGCAGCAGGGCTACGATACCGACTACTCGGTGGCTGTCACGGCGGGTTCCGCCATGCTGTCTCCCATCATCCCGCCCAGCATCGCCATGATCCTGTACTCCTACTACACCGAAGTCCCGGTCGGCCGTATGTTCATGGGCTCGCTCATCCCCGGCATCATCCTCGGCGTTCTGCAGATGGGCGTTGTCTATCTGGAATACCGCGTGCGCAAGTACGATATCCCCCGCACGAAGTTCTCGCTCAAGAACCTGCTGGTCACCGCATGGCACTCGATGGGCGCTCTGATGATGCCCCTGATCATCCTCAGCGGCATCTGCTTTGGCATCGTCACTCCCACTGAGTCCGGCGTTCTGGCGATCCTCTATGGTCTGTTCTACGGCTTCTGCATCAGCAAGACCCTGAAGATCAAGGACATCCCCAGCATCCTGGTCGATTCCGCCGTGACCACCTCGGTCGTTTACATGACCATCGTGGGCGCAGGCGTGCTCTCCAACGTGCTGGTCCGCCTGCATTTCCAGAGCGAGGTGCAGAACTTTGCCGTCAACACGCTGGGCAGCCCGGTGCTCGCGGTTCTGTTCCTGATCATCGTCTTTATCATTCTGGGCATGTTCCTGGATCCCACTGTTATCATTGCCATGTTTGCTGCCACCGTGCTTGCCATCGGCAACGCACTGGGCTTCGACCCCATCCACTTCGGTGTCCTGATGGTCATCGTGATGCAGCTCGGCGCGATCACCCCGCCGGTCGGCACCTTCCTGTTCATCGCCTGCGGCGTTGCAAAGCTCCCGGTTGAAAAATCGGTCAAGCCGTTGCTGCCCTACATCGCCACCGTCATCATCGTGGTCGCACTGGCATTTGCATTCCCGTCGATCGTCACCTGGCTGCCCGGCGTGATCTACGGCTGATCAAAGGAGGATTTCTATGCAGGAAAAGAAAGACGGCGCAATGTATGCGCCCAAAGGCAAATCCAAACCGGTCTGTGCCAAAGGTGAGTTCCCGGTCGGCGTCATCGGGCTGGATCACGGCCACATTTACGGTATGTGCAACGGCCTGACCGAAGCTGGTGCCACGATCGAGCTGGTCTACGACCCCGACCCGGAAAAGGTCGCCCAGTTCTTGCAGGCATTCCCGGAGGCAAAGGCCGCCGCCAGTAAGGACGAAGTATACCAGTCGGACGTCAAGATGATCGCAACTGCCGCCATCCCCGTAGACCGCGGCCCGCTGGGCGTCGAGGCCATGCTCCACGGCAAGGACTTCTTTGTGGACAAACCCCCTCTCATCACCCCGGAGCATCTGCAGCAGGTTCGTGATACGGTCAAGCAGACTGGACGTAAATTCTTCTGCTACTTCAGTGAGCGTCTTCATGTAGAGGGTTCGGTCTACGCCCAGCAGCTGCTGGAAGAAGGCGCCATCGGCAAGGTCATTCAGGTCATGGGCTGGGGCCCGCACCGGATGGGCCCGGAGAGCGGCCGTCCCGACTGGTTCTTTGACAAGGATCGCTACGGCGGTATCCTGACGGATATCGGCTGCCACCAGATCGAGCAGATCGTGTTCTTCTCCGGCGCAAAGGATGCCCGCATCGTGCGCAGCCGCGCCGGCAACTACGGTCACACGAACTATCCCCTGCTGGAGGACTTCGGTGACTGCATGATCGAGTGTGACAACGGTGTGACCGGTTACTTCCGCGTGGACTGGTTCACCCCGAACGGTCTGGGCGCATGGGGCGACGGGCGCACCGTCATCATCGGCACCGATGGCTACATCGAGATCCGCAAATACATCGACGTTGCCAACAGCCCTGAGGGCGATCATGTCTACTACGTCAACCACGAAGGCGAGCACCATTACTGCGCCAGCGGCAAATGCGGCTTCCCCTTCTTTGGCGGCATGATCCGGGATTGTCTGGATCGCACCGAGCTGGTGATGAAGCAGGATTATATCTTCCGCGTCATCGAGCTTGCCATGCAGGCCGAGCGAAACGCTGAACGTGTTGGCTTTAAGGAGTAACTATGAACGAGAAAAAAATCGGCATCGCCATCATTGGCGCAGGTGCGATCGCAGATGCGCATATCAAGGCGTACACCCTCTACCCCGATCTGTGCGAGGTGCGTGCGGTGTGCGATATCTTCCCGGAAAAGGCCGAGGCTCTGATCCAGGCCAACGCACTGCCTGCCAAGGCATACAAGGATTATCAGGATGCCCTTGCCAGTGGTGAGATCGATGCTGTTTCGATCTGCCTGCCCCCGCAGATGCACGCAGATATCGCGGTAGCATCCCTGCGCAGCGGCTGCCATGTCATCTGCGAAAAGCCGATGGCCTGTTCTCTGGAAGAATGCGATATGATGATCCGCGCCGCAGAAGAAAGCGGCAAGATCCTGAGCGTTGTGGTGCAGAACCGCTGCAAGACCCCCAACCAGAAAGTCAAGACCATTCTGGACGAGGGGCAGATCGGCAAGATCCTGTTTGCTACCGTGGACTCCCTGTGGTGGCGCGGTCAGAGCTACTACGACCTGTGGTGGCGCGGCACCTGGGACAAGGAATCCTCCGGTGCTATGGCAAGCCACGGTGTTCACCACATCGACCTGATGCAGTGGATGCTGGGCATGCCCAAGAGCGTGTATGCTGTCATCGACAACGTCGGGCACGACAACTCGGAGTGCGAAGACCTTGGCATGGCGATCCTGCGTTACCCGGATAAATTGGTGCGCCTGACCACCTCCATCGTCAACCACAACGAAGATCAGGAACTGCAGTTCCATGGCGAGAAGGCAAGCGTTGCCGTGCCGTGGAAGGTCGCCGCCAATACCTCGATGGTCAACGGCTTCCCCGAAGAGAACACGGAAGAGGTCGCCCGCCTGCAGACATATTATGATGCTCTGCCGGAGCTTGAGCGCGAGGGTCACCCCGCACAGCTGCTGAACTTCCTGCGCGCGATCCGCGGCGAAGAAGCCCTGATGGTCGATGGTGCCGAGGGCCGCAAGACCATCGAGCTGATCACCGCTATCTACAAGTCCGCCAATACCGGCCTGACCGTCGAGCTCCCGCTTGGCAGCGATGACGTCTACTATGAGCGCGGCGGCTTTGCCAAGGTCATGCCGCACTTCCACGAAAAGCACAAGAGCGTGGACAATTTTGTAGGCGCAAAGCCCATCACGCTGGGACGCGATGTCGGCAAGTGATCTTTTTCTTAACAACATAAAAAGGGCGCCTTTGCCTTGCGGCCAAGCCGCAGCAGAGGCGCCCTTTTGCTGAAAGGCGTGCCGATCCTGTCTTCCTCCCCATTTTTGCCGCATTCCCTGTGCACTGCCTTGACATTACGCCCCCGCCTATGGTAATTTTATACCAAGCAAATCAATCATGAGGTCTTGCGGCTATGAACATTTACGATATTTCCCGTGAAGCAAATGTCTCCACTGCCACGGTATCCCGCGTGATCAACGGCAGCAGCAAGGTCAGCCCTGCCACCCGCAAAAAGGTGCTGGATATCATCAACAAAAGCGGCTATGTTCCCAACGCCTTTGCGCAGGGTCTGAGCCACGATACCATGCGCTCGGTCGGCATTCTGTGCGTTGATCCTTCGGACCCGAACGCCTGCGGCAATTTTTCAAACGGCATCGGCTATGTGCAGCGCGAGTTGCGCAGCTTCGACTACGATACCGTGCTCTACTGCACCGGCTACGATATGGAGGAAAAGGCGGAATGTCTTCAGACCATGTGTGACCGCCGTGTGGATGCCATCGTGATCCTCGGTTCCTTTTTTGTGGAGGACGACCCCGCCAAAAACGAGTGCATCATCAAGGCTGCCCAGCAGGTCCCTGTCTTTCTGGTCAACGGCTACCTTGATGCACCCAACGTCTACTGCTTCTTGTGCGGCGACCAGAAGGGCGCCTATCAGGCCGTTGACCAGATGGCAAAGAGCGGCGCAAAGGATATCCTCTTCCTGCATCACATGATGACCGGCAGCGAAAAACGCAAGCTGGACGGCTATCAGGAGGCCCTGCACCGCCACGGCATCCCGGTCCGGCAGGAATATATCCGCGCCTGCCCGCTCGATATTCAGGGCAGCTCTGCCGCCATGGAGCAGATCGCAGAGTCCGGCCTGGTCTTTGACGGTGTCATTGCGACCGAAGACAGCATCGCCATCGGTGCATTGAAGTACGCCGCACGCCATTCCATCTCGGTGCCGGATCAGCTTTGCGTGGTCGGCTACGGCAACACCAACCTTGCCGAAAGCTGTACCCCGGAGCTTAGCTCGGTGGATAACAGCGTGGAAGCTGCCTGCGTAGCTGCCGTTTCCATGCTGAGCTACAAGCTGAAAAATCACCGGATCCCCTCGGAGCTGACTGTTTCCTCGGCAGTGGTCCATCGCAAGACGACCCGCTGACCTATCTTCCGCACACAAAAAGAGACCTGCCCTCTCGTCCGGTCGGACGCAGAGAGCAGGTCTTTTTTGTTGCTTACCAATAGAACAGGATACTGTCCAGCACACTGGCAACGAGCAGGATACCTGCCGCACAC
>CAZUDU010000009.1:16785-24915 GCA_964619455.1 uncultured Faecalibacterium sp. | reverse complement strand
GTCTGGAGCGTCTGGCATGCGTGATGCAGGGCGTGGGCAACCTGTTCGAGGTCGATACCGTCCAGAGCGTGCTGCACCATGTGGAGCACATCGCGGGCAAGACCTATAAGGAAGATGCCAAGACCGACATCTCCATTCGCGTCATCACCGACCACGTCCGCAGCTGCACCTTCATGGTGTCGGACGGCATCATGCCCTCTAACGAGGGCCGCGGCTACGTGCTGCGCCGCCTGCTGCGCCGTGCAGCGCGCCACGGCCGTATGCTGGGCATCCAGCGCCCCTTCCTGGTGGAGCTGGTTGAGACGGTCATCCAGTCCAGCGAGTCCGCTTACCCCGAGCTGCGTGAGCATGCCGATTACATCAAGAAGGTCATCGGCACCGAGGAAGCAAACTTTGCCCGCACCATCGATGCCGGCATGAACATCCTGAACAACATGATCGACTCTCTGGAGAAGGCTCACCTGAACCGTCTGAGCGGCGAGGATGTCTTCAAGCTGAATGATACCTTCGGCTTCCCGCTGGATCTGACCCGTGAGATCGCTGCAGAGCGCGGTCTGGACATCGACGAGGAAGGCTTCCATGCTGCGATGAAGAAGCAGAAGGACACCGCCCGTGCAGAGCGCCTGAAGAAGAACATCTCCGGCTGGAGCGAGGATCTGTTCGGCACGCTGGAGACCGAGCCGACCGAGTTCGTGGGCTACGAGAAGCTGACCGAGACCGGCAAGGTCGTTGCACTGAGCGACGAAGAGACCCTGACCGATGCTATCTCCACTGACGATCAGGCCAAGGAAGGCGTTCTGGTCGTTCTGGACAAGACCCCCTTCTACGCTGAGATGGGCGGTCAGGCAGCGGACCACGGCGTGCTGACCGGCTCCGACTGTGCTCTGCGCGTGCTGGATGTCAAGAAGACCCCCAAGGGCTACTACGTCCACACCTGTGTGCTGGAGAACGGTTTTGTCAAGGTCGGCGATGAGCTGACCGCTGCGGTGGATAAGGAATACCGCATGGCGATCGCCCGCAACCACACCGCGACCCACCTGCTGCAGTCTGCTCTGCGTGAGGTGCTGGGCGATCATGTCCACCAGGCAGGCTCCTATCAGGATGCTCAGATCACCCACTTCGACTTCACCCACTTCAGTGCAGTGACCCCCGAGGAACTGGCTCGGGTGCAGAAGATCGTCAACGACAAGATCTTTGAGTCGATGGAAGTCTCGGTCAACGAGATGGCGATCGAGGACGCAAAGAAGCTGGGCGCAATGGCTCTGTTCGGCGAGAAGTACGGCAAGGTCGTCCGCGTGGTCGATATCGAGGGCTGGTCCACCGAGTTCTGCGGCGGCACCCATGTCAAAAACACCGCACAGATCGGCGGCTTCAAGATCGTCAGCGAGTCCTCTGTTGCTGCGGGCATCCGCCGCATCGAGGCTGTCACCGGCCGCAACCTGCTGATCCGTGCCAACATGCAGGAGGCAATGCTGCACACGGTCGCAGCGACCCTCAAGGCAAACAACGTGGCGGCTCTGCCCCTGCGTGCCGAGGCTGTCATGGCAGAGAACAAGGCAATGAGCCGTGAGCTGGACGAGATGAAGGCAAAGATCGCTGCGTCCAAGGTCTCCAGCCTGTTCGACAACGCTGAGGAGATCGGCGGCGTTAAGATCGCTTCTGCATACTTCACCGGTACCACCGGCGAGACCCTGCGCGGCATGTGCGATACCATCCGCGACACCGCAAAGAACCCGGTCGTGGCAGTTCTGGTGGGCAAGGCTGAGGATAAGATCAGCATGGCGGTCACCGTCAACAAGCTCGCACAGGAGAAGGGCCTGAAGGCTGGCGCTCTGGTCAAGGAGATCGCAGCCATCGCAGGCGGCAAGGGCGGCGGCAAGCCGGACTTTGCAATGGCTGGTCTGAAGGACGAGAGCAAGATCGATGAGGCACTGGCAGCCGTTGCTTCTATTGTCAAGGCTGCTCTGGGCGTGTAAAAAAATTGGAATGGGCGGTGCCCTTTCTGCGGCAGGATGCGGCGGGAAGGGCAGTTGCCTGTTTTACAGAGATCCCAAAATCAGAAAGGAGTTTTCCCCATGGAGAATTGTCTGTTTTGCAAGATCGCAGAGGGCGAGATCCCCTCGAACAAGCTGTATGAGGACGAGCAGGTGGTGGCATTTTACGACATTGCCCCGCAGGCAAAGGTGCATTTTCTGGTCATCCCCAAGCAGCACATTGCTTCCGCAGCGGCACTGACCGAGGAGGACAGCGCACTGCTGGGTCATATCTTTGCAGTGATCGCAAAGCTTGCCAAGGAGACCGGGCTGGACAATGGCTACCGTGTGATCTCCAACGTGGGCGAGGATGCAGGTCAGACGGTCAAGCACCTGCATTTCCATGTTCTGGGCGGTGAAAAACTGCCGGTCTGAGTTTGATTTGAAAGGGAGTTTAGTTTGTATGGAAAACACTTATACTCTGCACGTTGCGGGTCTGACCCGTGAGCTGACCATCTGCAAGGTGAACGATCACATGGACATTGCGGCGTTCATCATGTTGGGTGATGCGGAGCTGACGGTCGCAACGGCTGCCGAGCTGCTCAAGAAGTGCCCGGAGTTCGATATCCTGCTCACCGCTGAGGCAAAGGGCATCCCTCTGGCACATGAGATGAGCCGCCAGAGCGGCAAGCCCTACATCTGCGCACGCAAGGGCGTCAAGCTGTATATGAAGGATCCTGTGGTCGTGGAGGATCAGTCCATCACTACTGCTGGCAAGCAGAAGCTGGTCATCGACCGCAAGGATCTGGATAAAATGAACGGCAAGCGCGTGCTGGTCGTGGATGACGTGATCTCCACCGGCGGTTCGCTCAAGGCGCTGGAAGCTCTGACCGAGCAGACCCAGTGCACCGTTGTTGGTCAGGCAGCCGTCCTCGCAGAGGGCGATGCAGCCGAGCGCAAGGATATCATCTTCCTTGAGCCGCTGCCTCTGTTCTTCCACTAAAAATCATGCGCCGCCCGCTCTGTGCTGTTGGCATTGGGATGCTGGGGGGTGGCGTAGTCTGCGCTTTTTTGCCGCAAACGGTACTTTTTGTGCCGTTTGCGGCATTTTTTGTGCTCTGCGCAGGGCTGCTCTGCCTGCCCGGGACCCGTAAGCTGGCGGGGTGTCTTGCACTGGGCTGTCTGTTGGGGCTGGGGTGCGTCTGGAACACCGAGCGGCAGCTGGAGCAAACACGGATCCGGTATGCCGGGCGCAAGCTGGTGCTGACGGCAGAAGTGCTTACTGCCGAAGAAAGCTACCTTCCCGGCAAGGTGGAAGCGGTTCTCCGGCTGGAAAAGGTCAACGGAACGGCAGTGCATTTTCTGGTGTACTGCGAAGCGCTGCCGGCATGCGAAGCCGGTGCGCGGCTGCGCGGGAGCTTTGTGCTCTCAGAGGTGGCGGAAACGAACAAAATCGACTCCTACGCGGACGGCATCGCACTGGAAGCAGAGCTTCTGGAAGAAGGCTGTGTATTCCTTGTGCCGAGCAGCAGCTTCCGCGCCCGGACAGCCCGGCTGCAAAAGACCCTGAGCCGCTCGCTGCGCCGTGGGCTGGACGCTGCCGCCGGCGGCGTTCTGGCGGCGATGACGGTGGGGGACCGCAGCTTTTTGACCAGCGAGCTGCGCGGTGCCTACCGGGGCGCGGGGCTTTCCCATGTGCTGGTGGTCAGCGGGCTGCACGTTTCCATTTTGTGCGGGAGTATTTTTGGCGGGCTGCTGCCCCGGCGCAGAGCCGAACGCAGTGCCCGCAGCCGCCGTGTTCAGGCGGTATGGACGGCGGCGCTGGCGTTGCTGCTGGTAGGTGTGACCGGCTTTACGCCTTCGGTCAAGCGCGCGGCGGTGGCGGTCTGGATCAGTGCGCTGGGCGTCTGGGTGCATGGAGCACCGGACGCGCTCACTTCGCTGGCGGCAGCGGGCATTTTGATGATGCTGGGCAACAGCTACGCCGTTTGTGATGTGGGGTTTGAGCTTTCCTTTACGGCAGTGCTGGGCACGCTCGGCGGTGCAGAGCTGGCGAGACGCGCAAAGGCGGCATACCGCAAAGCAAAAAGCAAGAGGCGGCAAAGAAAACCGCGTCGCCTGCAAACGGCGCTGGAACACGGCTGCCTTGCCCTGTGGGAATCGGTCTGTGTTTCGGTCTGTGCGTCGGCAGCGACCTTCCCGGTGCTGGTGCTGCGCGGGCTGAGCGTCAGCCTGTATGCAGTACTGTCCAGTGTGGCGGTGCTGTGGCTCGTTCAGCCCATGCTGATGCTCGGTTTTGCCGCCGCCTTTGCGGGGCTGCTGCCCGGAACGCTCGTGTACCGCTTTCTCTGCAAGGCCGCCGGGCTGCTTGCAGCAATGCTCAATGGCTGGGCGTGCTGGCTTGCGCAAAAGCCGGGTGCAGAGCTGTATTTTGATACGGCGTATGCCGCATGGGTCTGTGTGATCCTGATCGCGCTGGGGGTCTGGGCGGCAAAGGCAGGGCTCCGGCTGCGGGTGGCGGTGCCAGCCATTCTGCTGGCGGCAGCACTCGCTATTGGTACAGGCAACGCGCTCTGCCGGGATGTGATCCATCTGGAGCTGGTGGGCAGTGCCCGGAATCCATCGCTTGTTGTGAGCCAGAACAGTACTGCGGTGGTGCTGTTCCGGGGTGGAACGGGCATACAGCGCCAGATCGAGCAGTGTCTGGCGAGGCACGGAGTGCGAACGGTGGAACTGGTGATCGACCTGCGCACCGCACCGGAACACGCCTGCCCGATCACGGCAGAGCGGACGCTGCGGGCAAAGGAGCTGCCGTTTGGTGGCACCTGCCAGATGCGCAGCACGCCCGCATTGCTGGATGTGCTGCGCACGATGGACGGCTGTCTTGTGCAGTTGACTATCGGCAACCGCCGCATTGTGATGACGAGCGGCACGGTGCAGCTGGCAAAGCCGCTGGCGGCAGATTGGCTGGTGTCAGGCTTGAGCGAACCGGTCGGCGTGCAGTACCGGTCGATGCTTTCTTTGCGCCGGTATGACTGGATGGGCGCGGATACGCCGGCTGCGGCCTCGCTTCGTCTGCGCCGCCACGGGGGACTGCTGGCACAGTAAGCAGCTTTTCAAACCGGGCAGAGTGTGGTACACTATACCCAACAAGCAAGAGAGGCGCTCTGCGCAGAAAGAGGGACACTTTTGGCGACCGAAACAAAACTCCGGCAGCTTGCAGGAAAAGGCTGCCCGGTCTATTATTTCTATTCCAGCGAGCGGTATCTCGTGCGCCAGCAGGTGGCAGCAGCCACCAGGCTGCTGACCGCAGAAAGCGATGAGGATGCCACCGTGCTGGATGGCACGGCCCCGGAGCTGGAGCAGCTGGTGATGGCGGCAGGCACCATCTCCTTTTTCGGCACGCGGCGCGTGGTCGTTCTGCCGGAGATGGATCCGTCTGCGTACAGTGACAAGGATCTGGAAGAGCTGTGCGGTATCCTTTCCAGCTTGGAGAACGCAGTGGTCGTGCTGGGCAGTGTGTTCGATCTGGAGCGCAGCAAGCTCAAAATGGGCAAGCGGGCACAAAAACTGGCGGCGCTGTGCAAGAGCATCGGCTACGCGGAGGAACTTGCCAAACCCAAGCCCTTTGAGCTGAAGGCGATGATGATCGACCGTGCCAAGGCGCAGAACACCACCCTGCCGGAAGGCGCGGCCGGTGCGCTGCTGGAGCGCTGCGGCGAGGATCCGTTCCTGCTGGAAAACGAGGTGGACAAGCTCTGTGCGCTGTCCGGCTACCAGACCATCACCGCCGCAATGGTGGCAGAGATGGGTACGGTCAGCCTGGAAGCGGACGTATTTGAGATGATCCGGATGATCACCGCAAAAAATGCGACCGGTGCGTGCAAAAAGCTGCAAACCCTTCTGCGCTTGCAGCAGGAGCCGATCGCGATCACGGCCGCCATGATCGGCAGCTATGTGGATCTGTACCGGGTCAAGCTGGGGGCGGCAAAGCGGAAGAATTACAGTGCGGTCTTCAAGGACTTTGGTTATAAAGGAAGTGAATTCCGGCTCAAGCGCTCGGCAGAAACGGCATCGCATTACACTCTGCCGCAGCTCGAAAACTGTTTGCAGGTGCTTTTGGAGCTGGATCTGAGCCTGAAAAGCCAGCCGACCGAGGATCAGATCCTGCTGGAAACGGCGCTTTGCCGGCTTGCGATGGCGGGGAGTGGACGATGATACAGACAGAACGACTTCATACCGACCGCGTGCTCATCGTGGAAGGCAAATACGATGCTGCGCGGCTGGCACATCTGACCGATGCTATGATCCTGCTGACCGATGGCTTTGGCATCTACAAAGACAAAAAGCGCCAGCAGCTTTTTAAAGCACTGGCGCAGAAGAACGGGCTGATCCTGCTGACCGACTCGGACGCGGCAGGATTCCGCATCCGGAACTATATCACCAATCTGGTGGGGGCGCAGAACGTGGTACAGGCGTATGTGCCCGCCATCCACGGCAAGGAAAAGCGCAAACCTCAGCCCGGCAAGGAGGGCTTGCTTGGGGTCGAGGGCGTGGACGATGCGCTGGTCTTGCAGGCGCTTCGGGATGCGCTGGGGGCAGAAGTGGGCATGGCACCCACCAAGCCGGAAGGGCGGCAGATCACCTACACGGATCTGTACGAATGGGGGCTGTCCGGCACAGCGGGCAGCGCCGAGCGCAAGGCAAAGTTGCTCAATGCGCTGGGGCTGCCGCCGAGACTCTCCAAAAAGGAACTGGTCGAGGCATTGAACCGCCTGTACACCTTTGAACAATTGGACGAACTGCAGTTGAAAATTCTGGACTGAGCAAAACAGCGCACTGCTTTAGGGCTGCTGCGCTGTTTTTGCGTCCCAGTGCTGGCGCAGCAATTCCAGCGCATGGCTTTCCAGCCGGGAAACGTAGCTGCGGCTGATGCCCAGCATCCCGGAGACTTCCAGCTGGGTCAGCGGCGGCTGCCCACCCAGACCGTACCGCAGCAAGAGGATCTGCCGCTCCCGGGCGGGCAGAGTTTCCAGCAAAAGCCGCACCCGGCGGGCATCGTCCTGCCGCTCGCAGGCTTCTTCCATGCAAAAGCTGTCCTGCAGGACATCCGCAAGGGTCAGAGCGGATCCAACGTCCGCTTCCAGCCCTTCCTGCAAGGAGACGGCGGTGCCGTTTTTGCGGTCGCGCCGGAACTGCATCCGGATCTCGTTTTCAATGCAGCGGCTGGCGTAGGTGGAAAAACGCGCCCGGCGGGCGGCATCAAAGGTGTCCACCGCCTTCATCAGCCCGATGGTACCGATGCTGATCAGGTCGTCCTGATCACCGGGGAGGGCGTAGTATTTTTTGACGATGTGCGCCACGAGCCGCAGGTTGTGGCGGATGAGCTTCTCCCGCATGGAGGTGTCGCCCGCACGCAGAGCGGCAAAGCATTCGGCTTCCTCGCGGGCGCTCAAAGGCCGCGGGAAGCTCCCGCTTTCCAGATGGAGCGCCAGATACAAAAACTTGGTCGCAAAGAATTGCAGCAGGGTCAACAGCATAAAACGCACCTCCGTTACCATAAGAAAGATCTCCTGATAATGTATGAAGGGAACCGGCCTTTTCAGAAGAAAAAGCGGAGCCGGAACGGTATGAAGTCCGGTTTATGGTGCATTGTGTTCGGTAAAATGGTATCGGAACGAGCGACACAGGGCTTTGGAGGGAGGAACGTGCGATGGCAAAAGGGGACTACGGATACTTTGGCAAGGGATCCACGGGCTATGCCCACTACACGGTGGCGTATAACCGCAATTTTGGCGGCTCATCCGGCGGCGGTGGCGGCGGAGGGAATGGAAGCGGCTGCGGCTGTCTGATCGCTGCGGCGGTGGTCGTGCTGTTGATCCTGATCGGGATCGGCAGTGGTTGAAAACATGACAGGAGGGAGATCCATGAACAACGAACAGATCGAGCGCATCCGCGCGATGGAGCAGGCGCTGAACGAGGCAGCCCCTGCCGTGGCACAGTTTTCGGCTGCGCTGGAGGGGTACAAGGCGGTGCTGCCGCAGCTCAAAGTGCTGTCAGAATACTACCAAAGTCCGCTCTGGATGCAGGACTACGCTGCCGACCACGCGGGGCTTCTCCCGGCGCAATTGTGCCGGGGCGTTCTGACCGAGGATGC